>CAURWS010000036.1:0-14054 GCA_963528485.1 uncultured Pseudomonas sp.
CACTTCAGGCGAGCCCACGCCCATCGCTTCCAGCAGCGGCGCCAGCAGGTGTGCGAACGCCGGCTCACCGACCCAGCCAAGGCCCAGCGAGGCGAGGGTGATGCCCAACTGGCAGGCCGACAGATAGGCGTCCAGTTGGCTATGTACCGTGCGCAGGATGCGGCCGCGCCAGCCGTTTTTCTCGGCGATGGCCTCGACGCGGGTCGAGCGCAGTTTGACCATGGCGAACTCTGCGGCAACGAAGAAACCGTTGAGCAGGACCAGAATCATTGCGAAGAGAATCATGCCGAAGTCGGCGAAGATTGAAGCCAGGCTAATACCAGGGGAAGGGTCCATGATGGAGTTTTGCAGGTTCCGTTTTGAAAAAGAGATGAAATAAGCCCTCACAAATGGAGGGCCTAAGCAGCGCAATTTAGCGGCTATCTGCCGCCATTGCTAGGGCTTGGTCATCTGTGCGGGCGCGAAGTTGCAGATAAACACGCTGCCTTTGCCCAGCACGCTGTTGATTTCCAGCACGCCGCGATGACGCAGCAGCACGTGTTTGACGATCGCAAGACCAAGCCCTGTGCCACCGGTGTTGGAGGCGCGGCTGGAGTCCACGCGATAGAAGCGTTCGGTCAGGCGAGGGATGTGTTTGCTGTCGATGCCGATGCCTGAATCCTGCACGCTCAGGTGCGCGCCGCGACTGTCGGCCCACCAGCGAACGCGGATCTTGCCTTCGGCCGGAGTGTATTTCACGGCATTGAAGATCAGGTTCGAGAACGCGCTGCGCAACTCCGCCTCGCTGCCCTTGAGATTGACGTGGTCTTCGATGTCCAGGGTGATCTGCTGATTCTTGCTGCCCGACAACGCCTGCGCATCGTTGGCGATGCTCTGCAGCAGCGCAGGCACACCGATGGGCTGGTTGTCCGAGGGGTAATCGGTGGCTTCCAGCTTGGCCAGCAACAACAGGTCGTTGAGCAGCGTCTGCATGCGTCCGCCTTGCTGCTGCATCTGTTGCAGCGCGCGAACCCAGCGCGGGTTCACTTCCTCGACGTTATCGAGCAGCGTTTCCAGATAGCCGCAAATCACCGTCAGCGGCGTGCGCAGTTCATGGGAAACGTTGGCGACGAAGTCCTTGCGCATCTGCTCCAGCTGATACAAACGCGTGACATCGCGCACCAGCATCAGGTGCTCGTTGTTGCCGTAGCGGGTGATCAGCATCTGAATGCGCGTGCGGTCGTTGACCGGCGAGGGGATTTCCAGCGGCTCGGCGTAGTTGCCCTGGGCGAAATATTCTTTGAAGCGCGGATGACGCACCAGGTTGGTCACAGGCTGACCGCTGTCCTGCGGGGTTTTCAGGCCCAGCAGGGTTTCGGCCGCGCGGTTCCACCATTCCAGGTTGCCCTCGCTGTCGAGCATGATCACGGCATCCCTGAGCGCTGCCGTGGATTCCTGAACCCGGTCGATAACGGCCTGCAGGCGGCCGCGCACGCGCTGGTCGCGGCGTTGCAGGTGATAGATGCTGTCAAAGACGTCGCCCCACAGGCCGTAGCCGTCGGGCGGCGGTTCATCGGGTTTGTGATTGCGCAGCCAGTCGTGCAGGCGCAGCAACTGTTTGAGGGTCCAGGCCAGGTAAACACCCAGGCCGATTGCCAGGCACCCTCCGTAATGCCCGCTGACGAGCCCGGCCAGCAGCGAAGCCGTGACCAGCAGCAGCAAGTGGCGGATCAGGGTGCCATGCCAGTTGTGATTCAATTAACGCGTCCTTGTCTTTCAGCGTAAGGCTGACGTCCCACCAAAAGCGCTTCAGCTTTTGGTGGAGAATCGGTAGCCAGTACCGCGGACGGTTTGTACCAGATTTTCGTAAGCATCGCCGAGCGCTTTGCGCAGACGACGGATGTGCACGTCTACGGTGCGCTCTTCGACATAGACGTTGCCGCCCCAGACCTGATCCAGCAACTGGCCACGGGTGTAGGCGCGTTCCTGGTGGGTCATGAAAAATTGCAGCAGGCGGTATTCGGTCGGGCCCATCTCGGCAGGTTTGCCGTCGATGGTCACGCGGTGGCTGATCGGGTCGAGCAGCAGGCCGCCGACTTCGATAGGCGACTCGCCATCGTTGGGGCCTGCGCGACGCAGCACGGCCTTGAGGCGCGCGACCAGCTCGCGAGGGGAAAACGGTTTGGTGATGTAGTCATCGGCGCCGACTTCAAGACCCTGGATCTTGTTGTCCTCTTCGCCTTTGGCCGTCAGCATGATGATCGGGATGTCGCCGGTCAGCTCATCGCGCTTGAGACGACGCGCCAGCTCGATGCCGGACGTGCCAGGCAGCATCCAGTCGAGCAGGATCAAATCGGGTTTGCGATCGACAATCACCGCGTGGGCTTGCTGAGAGTTCTCTGCCTCCATGCAGTCATAGCCGGCCATTTCCAGTGCGACGGCGATCATCTCGCGAATCGGCGCTTCGTCGTCGACGATCAGAATGCTCCTGCCAACCATGCCTCGAACCTCATGTCATTTAACTGTCTTGGGGCGCATTAGATAACGGAATTATTGCAGTCGTGTGACAGGTTAGTTGGGCGAAGGCGAAACGCACGGCCTAGCGCTATGCTTGTCGACCTGTCCTACAAGGATTGTCCAAACAACCACTACAAGAAGGGGCTTTATCTTATGACTAAAATGTCTACTGCTTTCATGGGCCTTATGACGGCTGCCGCGCTGGCATCGTCGGGAATGGCCTTCGCCGCGGCGCCGGCAATGACCACCGGTGGCGTGCTGACGGATCACAAGGGCATGACGCTCTACACCTTCGACAAGGACACCTCCGCCGGCAAGTCCGTGTGCAACGATCAATGCGCCACCAACTGGCCGCCGCTGGTCGCCCAAGCCAGCGACAAGGCCGAGGGCGACTGGACCATCATCAAGCGCGACGACGGTGCCTCGCAGTGGGTCTATAAAGGCAAGCCACTGTACACCTTCAAGAACGACAAGGCCGCTGGCGACAAGACCGGCGACGGCAAGGGCGATGTCTGGCACGTCGCCAAGCCTTGATCTGACGTCTGTTGATACGCCCTCTAACCTGCGCTGGCCCTGACGGGTCAGCGCATCACGTAATCCACCACGATCCCCACGAAAATCGCCAGACCCGCCCAATGGTTGTGCAGGAACGCCTTGAAGCAGGCCTGCGGATCTCTGTCCCGCGTCGACCAGAACTCCCAGGCGAAGCAACCGGCCGCCACCAGCAGGCCGAGGAAGAAATACAGCCCCAGCTCGAATCGCGCCCCGGCCAGCATCAGGCAAAACAGCGCCAGACCCTGCAGCGTGATAATGATCACCCGGTCGGCATCGCCGAAAAGTACGGCGGTGGATTTCACGCCGATCTTCAGGTCGTCCTCGCGATCGGTGATCGCGTAATAGGTGTCGTAGCCCACGGTCCACAGCAGGTTGGCGATGTACAGCAGCCACGCGGCGGCCGGCAGATCGCCGGTCTGCGCGGTAAACGCCATCGGCATGCCCCACGAGAACGCCGCGCCCAGCACCACTTGCGGGTAATAGGTGTAACGCTTCATGAACGGGTAAGTCGCCGCCAGCGCCAGACCGCCGAATGACAGCCAGATGGTCGTTGCGTTGGTCAGCAGCACCAGCCCAAAGCTCAGCGCCACCAGCACGGCAAACAGCACCAGCGCCTCTTTTGAGGTGATCTTGCCGCTGGCCAGCGGTCGTTGCTTGGTGCGTTTGACGTGGCCGTCGACCTTTCTGTCGGCGAAGTCGTTGATCACGCAGCCCGCCGCGCGCATCAGAAACACACCGATCACGAAGATCAGCACATTGCCCAGCGACGGCGAGCCTTTGCCCGCGATCCACAGTGCCCACAGCGTCGGCCACAGCAGCAGATAAATGCCGATGGGCTTGTCGATGCGCATCAGTTGAATGAAATCCCAGGCGCGCGGGTGCAGGCGGTTGAGGGATTTGAGCAGCGACAGGTACATCAGTGACGCTCCTTGTGGAAATCGACGGCCTGATCGATGGCGCGCCAGACCGTTGGCAAGAACACTTCGGCCACCAGAATGCTCAACGGCCCGCGGCTGAAGCACGAGCGACGGCCCCACAGTCCGGGCGTCGTGTCGGCCTCGGGCAGCCACGGCGCGGGGTACTGGCAGATCTGCAACGGGCCGCGAGCGAAGGCTCGGTCGCTGAACAGCAACTCGCCCAGCGAGCGGGTGCCGAGTTCGTCCATGTGCAGGCCGTCGTGCGCAAGCGCCGCGCGACCGGCGACGCTGCGGGCGAACACCCACTTCTCGCCATGCCCCAGCAGATACACCTCGCGCACCCAGCCTTCGCTGCCTTCAGGCAAATGCAGCGCAGCGCATTCATCGGCGCGCAGGCGTTGCCAGCCCTCGAACAGCGGCGTGACGCTAAAGCCATCGTGGGAAAGCCGGGTGAGGCGGCGGGTCAGGGAGTCTTCGTGGAACAGCCACTCAAGAACGACAGGCTCGGGCGCGTCGATCAGTTGATCGCGCGACAGCCATTGGGGTGACGGACATGCAGGATTTTGCTGGATCACAGTGAGCAATTATTGGCAGCAATCGAGGCGGCGAGCTTAGCATGATTGATGATTCTGACCGACGACCGGAGCCGTCGGTCCTCGTCGATGAAACTTGCGTCGCAGGCGCTGGATCAGTAAAACGCCCTGACCCATTCGAAAAAAGCGCGCGACAACAGCCGAGCGTCTGGGCACGTTTAGCCTGAGAACCGAGAGAACCGACCGATGAAAAAGTGGCAATGCATTGTCTGTGGCCTGATTTACAACGAAGCCGATGGTTGGCCGGATGACGGCATTGCACCGGGCACCCGCTGGGAAGACGTGCCCGAAGACTGGCTATGCCCTGACTGCGGCGTCGGCAAAATGGATTTCGAGATGATCGAAATCGCCTGATACACCTTCCTCTGACTGATTTGGAGACATGAATGAACGCACCTGTGGTGATCATCGGTACTGGCCTTGCGGGCTATAACCTGGCCCGCGAATTTCGCAAGCTCGATAGCGAAACGCCGCTGTTGCTGATCACTGCCGATGACGGCCGTTCCTACTCCAAACCCATGCTCTCCACCGGCTTTGGCAAGAACAAGCAAGCCGACGGCTTGAGCATGGCCGAGCCCGGCGCGATGGCTGAACAGCTGAAGGCCGAGGTGCGCACGCACACGCGCGTCAGCGGTATCGATCCGGGCCACAAGCGCCTGTGGATTGGCGAAGAGTCCGTCCACTATCGTGACCTGATTCTGGCCTGGGGCGCCGAAACCGTGCGAGTGCCGGTGGACGGCGATGCGGGCGACGCAATCTTCCCGATCAACGATCTGGAAGACTACGCGCGCTTTCGTGCAGCGGCAGCGGGCAAGCGTCGGGTGCTGATTCTGGGCGTCGGTCTGATCGGCTGCGAGTTTGCCAACGACCTGATTCTGGGTGGCTACGAGGTTGATCTGGTGGCGCCGTGCGAGCAGGTCATGCCGACCTTGCTGCACCCTGCGGCGGCGACAGCGGTTCAAGTCGGGCTCCAAAGCCTGGGCGCACGCTTTCATCTGGGGCCGGTGTTGACCCGACTTTCGCGCACTGCCGAAGGCCTGGAAGCGCATCTGTCCGATGGCGAAGTGTTGCATTGCGATCTGGTGGTCTCGGCCATCGGCCTGCGCCCACGGGTCGATCTGGCGGCAGCCGCTGGCCTTGAGACGGGCCGTGGCGTGGTGGTTGATCGTCATCTGCAGACCTCTCACGCCAATATTTACGCGCTGGGCGACTGCGCCGAGGTCGATGGCCTCAACCTGCTGTACGTCATGCCGCTGATGAGCTGCGCCCGCGCGCTGGCGCAGACCCTGGCCGGCACACCGACGGCGGTGAAATACGGCCCGATGCCGGTGACCGTGAAAACCCCGGTCTGCCCGCTGGTGGTCTCGCCTGTGCCCAAAGGTCTGGAAGGGATCTGGAGCGTTGAAGGGCAGGGTGCCGACATCAAGGCGCTGTGCCGCGACGCAGACGGAAACCTGCTGGGCTACGCCCTCACCGGCGCTGCGGTCATGGACAAACTGGCCCTGAATAAGGTGTTGCCGCCCCTGTTGGCGTAAATACTTGTCGTTCTGTCGGATAAGGCACGTTTTTCAGGGTACAAACGTCGCTGCCGCACTGGCGCGCGATTGTGCGGCATGCCATCCTCATTCCGGTCTGCCGCTACGTAGAGCCGTCGCGGCACCTGCTCGCGGCCCCACGAGGGCTGCACGGGACATAAAAACAAAAACCGTAAAAGAGGCTTCATATGCGTAAACCAGAACTCGCAGCCGCTATTGCTGAAAAAGCAGATCTCACCAAAGAACAAGCCAACCGCGTCCTAAATGCTGTCCTGGACGAAATCACCAACGCCTTGCACAAAAAGGACAGCGTGACCCTCGTCGGTTTCGGCACCTTCCTGCAACGTCATCGCGGCGCACGCACGGGCAAAAACCCACAGACTGGCGAGCCCGTGAAAATCAAGGCCAGCAACACGGTTGCCTTCAAGCCGGGCAAGTTCCTGAAAGACAGCGTCAACCCGTAATAAACACGCTGGACGTCTTGCGGAAGGCGAACGGCGCACAGATGGGCATACCCGAAAAGCGGGATGCCCATTTTTATTGCCTGCGATTTGTTGAGGGGCTGTCTATTTCGCCACTTTGCGACCGGTGAGTTCTGTTCGTTTAACTCATCGTGAAGCTCGCTACACTGCCGCTGGGTGCGCGTTTCGCACCGGATCGGGAGAGGCCCTGAACATGAAGTTTCGTTTTCTACTCTGGATGTTGGGCCTGCTGATGGCCCGCGCCAGTCGCAACAACCCGGCGTTCCAGCAACAACTGGCGGGCAAGGACCTGACCTTTCAGCTGCAGACCCGCGACGGCAAGGTCGCGCGGCATTTTGTGGTGCGCGATCAGCGGGTCAGCAGCCGGAGTGGCGCGGTGGCGTCACCTGCCTTTGCGATTTCGTTTCGGGATGCGGCTTACGGCTTCGACACGATGCAGGCGAAGAACAAGCAGCTGGCGTTCATGCAGGGGATTCAGGACAAGAACATCCAGGTCACCGGGAATACGGGCCTTGTAATGTGGTTTCAGGGGCTGACGAAGTATTTGAAACCGAGGAAGAAGAAGGCCTAAGAGCCTTTGCTACAGAGGACATCACATCCGCGAACAGGTGCGGATGTGATGCCGCCTGTCAATGAAACTGCGAAGCCAGTTCGCGCAGCAGCACCTCGGCTTCCAGCACCTTCTGCACCACGTCTTCAGCTTTCTCGCGAGGCAGTTGCAGGCGCTCGAACAGCTCCTGCGGAATGCTTTCCATCGGGCCCGAACCGATGCCTTCCTTGCGCAGCAGGCGCACGGCCAGACACACCAGGTTGGCGTACTTGTGGTGCTCGCCGTCGTAATGCGGGTCGTGCTGGAAGCGCAGGGCCGTGGACAGCTCGTCCGGCATGTCCCAGTTGCGCATCAGCCAGGCACCGATCTGCTCGCGGGTGATGCCCAGCAGATGCTGCTCCACGAAGCTGTGGTGCAGGTGCGGGTTGACCTCGATCTGGCGGCAGATCAGCGAGAAATGCGGCGGGAACACGTGGGCCAGCAGCAGATAGCCGAAGTTGTGCAGCAGACCGGCCAGATACGTCAGGCCGCTTTCCGGGCGCTCGGCGCGCGGCATGGCGCGGGTCAGGCCCTCGATGACCGCTGCGGTGTAAATCGACTGCTGCCAGTACGGCGTGGCGTGCTGCGGGTGGTCTTTGGGTAGCTCCAGGGTCTTGCCCAGCGCCAGGCCCAGAGCCAGGTTGATCACCAGATCGAAACCCAGCACGCGCACGATGGCGTCTTCGACCGAGCGAATCTTGCCGGCTGAACCGTAATATGGCGATGCCGCCCAGCTCACCACTTGCGCCGCCAGCGCAGGGTCGGTTTCGACCACGCCGGTGATGTCATCGATGGTGGCGTCCGGGTCGACCCGCAGCTTGATGATCTTCTGCGCGGTGTCGGCCAGCGGCGGGATCTCCACGGTCGCTTCCAGACGTTGCTGGATGCGGCGCGCGGTGAAGTTCTGCACGGCCTTGGTGATTTCTTCGCGATCGTCGTCCGGGCGCTTGAGGTTCGGCGTGACTGCCGCAACCAGCTGGCCGAACGTTGCAGCGCTGGCCTTGCTCAGGAGGGTCTTGAAGTCGTCGCTGCTGATTTCCAGCAGCAGGCCTGGCTCGCCCGACTCGATCAGTACGGACGGCTCCTGCAGGAGGCGATCATCGTACAGGCACGGCGAACTGGTCAGCGCCGGAAGGGCAGGCAGGCTGCGCAGATTGTTCTTGCTGAGCATCTGGTCCAGATGATCTTGCGTGACCGCTGTCAGCTTGCGACCGGTCAACTCGGTGATGCGGTTGAGGTCCAGCAGTTGATTTTGCGGAAACAGGATCAGCAACGCGCCCACGGTGTCATGAACCAGGATGGCCTGCACCTTTCGCGCGGTGGGGAGCGTTTCGTCGTCCATGACTTCGCGGTAGTCGATGGCAGCTTTGCCAAGCAACTGCCGGATGACAGACGGGGCGTGTTGGGTTGCGTCGATTTGGGCAACTTCTGTCATGGCCTGTATCCAGATTCCTACAATTACCGAAGTATAACCAGCTTAGTTGTTCTATTGGTGAGACACGTTTTTAATGCTGACCACTTCACACTTGCCCATATTGCTGCCCGTGGCGCAACCAGCGCTCGAGCAGGGGGCTGACGTGTTGCGGCCATCGCTCCAGTAGCGCTTGGGCCGCATCCCTGACGGCAGGAAGCAGGTCGGCGTCGCGCATCAAATCGGCAACCTTGAATTGCAGCAAGCCCGTTTGTCGGGTTCCCAGCATTTCACCCGGACCACGAAGCTCCAGGTCCTTTTCGGCGATCACGAAACCGTCGTTGGTCTCGCGCATGATGCCCAGCCGCTGCTTGCCGATCTGCGACAGTGGCGGGTGGTAAAGCAGCACGCAATGGCTGGCTGCGCTGCCCCGCCCGACTCGCCCGCGCAGCTGGTGCAGTTGCGCCAGGCCCAGTCTTTCGGGGTTTTCGATGATCATCAGGCTGGCGTTGGGCACGTCCACGCCGACTTCGATCACGGTCGTGGCCACCAGCAGCTGCAGATGGCCTTGCTTGAATTCGGCCATGACCGCGGCTTTTTCCGCAGGCTTCATGCGGCCGTGAATCAGCCCGACCTTGAGTTCGCCCAAGGCGCTGGTCAGCTCCTCGAAGGTGGTCTCGGCAGCCTGACAGGTCAGCTCTTCGGATTCTTCGATCAGCGTGCACACCCAATAGGCCTGACGCCCTTCGGCGCAGGCATTGCGAACGCGCTCGACCACCTCGATGCGGCGGCTGTCGGCAACCAGCACCGTGTTGACCGGGGTTCGACCCGGCGGCAGTTCGTCGAGAATCGAGGTGTCGAGGTCCGCGTAGGCGCTCATCGCCAGGGTTCGCGGAATCGGCGTGGCGGTCATGATCAGTTGGTGCGGGCACATCAGACCGCCGACGCCTTTCTTGCGCAGGGCCAGACGCTGCTGAACGCCGAAGCGGTGTTGCTCGTCGATGATCACCAGTGCGAGGTTCTTGAATTGCACTTCATCCTGGAACAGCGCGTGAGTGCCGACCACCATCGGGGTGCCGCTGGCGATCTGCTCAAGCGACGCCGCGCGCGCCTTGCCCTTGAGCTTGCCGGCCAGCCATGCGGTCTCGATGCCCAGCGGCTCCAACCAGCGGGTGAAGTTGATGTAGTGCTGCTCGGCAAGGATCTCGGTGGGCGCCATCAACGCGACCTGATAACCCGCTTCAAGCGCCTGCAAGGCGGCGAGGGCGGCAACCACGGTCTTGCCCGCGCCCACGTCGCCTTGGATCAACCGAAGCATGGGCTCTTGCTGACTGAGGTCGTAGGCGATTTCCTTGCCGACGCGCTGTTGAGCGCCTGTCGGCGGGAAGCCCAGATTGGCCAGGAACTGCTTGGGCAGGCGTTTGGCGAGCGGCAAGGCAGGCGCGCGCTGGGAACGCAGGCTTTCGCGCAGACGTTGCTGCGACAGTTGATGGGTCAGCAGTTCTTCGAAGGCCAGTCGATGCTGCGCCCAGTGATGGCCCAGCGCGAGCTCTTCGACGTCGGCGTCGGCAGGCGGGTGATGCAGGTATTGAATGGCGTCGGCCAGTGGCGCCAGCTGGTAATCCCGCGCCAGCTCTTCGGGCAGCCAGTCGGGCAGGCTTCTGGGGCCGAGCATGCCGAGGCTTTGCTGGCACAGCTGGCGCAAGCGCTGCTGGGTGAGGCCTTCGGTGGTCGGGTAGATCGGCGTGAGCGTTTGCTCGACTGCGATGTGTTCTTCGCCGGTGATCGCGCGGTACTCGGGGTGATAGATCTCCAGCCCCGATGCGCCCGGCCGTGCCTCGCCGTAACAGCGCACATGGGTGCCACGCTTGAGGCCGTCCTTCTGCGCATTACTGAAGTGATAGAAGCGCAGGCTCAGCACGCCAGTGCCGTCGCCCAGCCGCACCAACAGGCTGCGACGCTTGCCCATCACCACGTCGGCGCCGCTGACCACGCCTTCGATCACTGCGTCCTGCCCGGGCCGCAACGCACCGATGGGCACTACGCGGGTGCGATCCTGATAGCGCAGGGGCAGGTGAAAGAGGACGTCCTGAATATTCTCCAGGCCGACCTTCGCCAGCTTTTCCGCCATGGCCTCGCCGACGCCCTTGAGCGCCGTGACCGAGACGTGGGACAGCTCCGTCATACCGCCACTTAACTCGCTTGAGCCTGGGCTTTAGGACGCGCGACGGAACACAAACGGATCGAGTCGGCGAGGATTTCGATGGCTTTGGGTCGCGGGAAGCTGGCGCGCCAGGCGATCGCCACAGTGCGGAAAGGTACCGGTGGCGACAGTGGGCGAACCTCGATCACGCCAGGGGCGTAGTGGTGACTGTCGACCGCCGACATCGGCAGGATCGAGACTCCGAGGCCCGACGCGACCATGTGTCGAATGGTTTCCAGCGAACTGGATTCGACCGTGGTGTGCTTGGCGCTGTCGCCGCCTTTGACCAGGGTCGGGCAGGCTTCGAGAACCTGATCGCGGAAGCAGTGACCTTCGCCCAGCAGCAACAGGCTCTTGTCGTTCAGCGCTGAAGCATCGATGGTGCTCTTCTGCGTCCATGGATGATCGGCGGGCATCAGCACGTAGAACGGCTCGTCGTACAGTGACATGGTCAGTACGTCGGCTTCGTTGAACGGCAGGGCGATGATGATCGCGTCGAGCTCACCGTTGCGCAGCTTGTCGCGCAGCACATGGGTGAAGTTCTCTTCGATGTACAACGGCATTTGCGGGGCGACCCGATGCAGCTGTGGAATCAGGTGGGGGAACAGGTAAGGGCCAACGGTGTAGATCGCGCCGACTTTGAGGGGGGCGGTCAGCTGGTTCTTGCCGGTCTGGGCGAGTTCACGAATGCCTTGAGCTTGCTCGAGCACTTTCTGCGCCTGAGCCACGATGCCCTCGCCAACGGGCGTAAGACGTACGGCACTCTTGCTGCGCTCGAAAATCAGCACACCGAGTTCATCTTCCAGCTTTTTCACGCCTACCGACAGGGTCGGCTGGCTGACATGGCAACGCTCGGCCGCGTGGCCGAAATGCTGCTCTTGAGCGAGGGTAACGATATAGCGCAATTCTGTGAGGGTCATAGCGTGCGTCCATGAAGTTGCGGCCCCAGCATAGCGGGTGCAATCGATAGACGCACGTTATCAAGCCCTCTGTCGTTGCAAAATCAACGTTTCAGCGTTTATCCAGGGAATAAACGAAGGGCGCAACGACCTCCAGCGTGCCATTGTTGAGCAATTCGGCCGGTGGCTTGGGCAACGGCTGGGCACGACGAATCATTTCCAGTGTGGCCCGATCCAGTGCCGCGCTGCCCGAACCGCCCGCGATTTCGTACGACAGCACGCGACCTTCGCCATCGACGACGAAGCGCAGACGGTTGATGCCTTGCATGCCGCGACGACGCGCGTCTTCCGGGTACTTCTTGTACTTGCTCAGGTGACGCAGCAGATCACCCTGCCAGCTTGGCAGCGCGGTGCTCGGTGGCGCTGGCGGAGCCTGCTCAGGTGCAGCCGATTTTTCCGGTTTGGCGTTGGACGGCGGAGTGTCTACCGGCTTTTCATCGGCAGGTTTCTCTTCCTTCGGCGGCTCGACCTTCTTCACCGGTTTTGGCGGCTGCGGCTTGGGCTTTGGTTTGACCGGTTTCGGAATCGCGATTTCCGGTTTTGGCGCTTCGGCGATAGGCGGAATCGGCAGTTGCTCTTGAACGACTTTCGGCGGTGGCGGCGGAGCAGGCTCGGGGACAGGCGCCAGCTCGATCATCATCGCGGCCGGTGGCAGCTCGATGGCCTGCGGGGCGGACCAGTGCAGCGCAACGACAATCGCCACGGCATGGATCGCCAGCACCAACAACAGACTACCGCTATAGCGCGTCAGTTTTTGGCGCGTATTGATCATTTCTTACCAACCGTCTCAAGACCCACCAGACCGACTTTCAGGTAACCGGCGCCGCGCAGGAGATTCATCACCTCCATCAGGTCGCCGTAATCCACGCCTTTGTCGGCCTGGAAGAAGATCGTCGTGTCTTTCTTGCCCTTGGTCTTGGCGTCCAGCACCGGACCGATCTGCTCGCGAGCGACCTTTTCATCACCCAGGTACAGGCTCTGGTCGGCCTTGACGCTCAGGAAGACGGGCTTCTCGGGTCGAGGCGCGGGTTTCGCCGTGGAGGCGGGCAGGTCGACCTTGATGTCCACCGTCGCCAGAGGCGCCGCCACCATAAAGATGATCAGCAGCACCAGCATGACGTCGATAAACGGCGTCACGTTGATTTCGTGGTTCTCGGCGAGATCGTCGCCACCTTCGTTAAGATGCAGGCCCATGGTTTACCCCATTTTTACCATGTGCGGTTGTTGGGCGCGCTCGGCTGCGGGTTGGTGATCCAGATCTCGGCTGACCAGCAACAGAACCTGTGCCGAGGCGTCGGACACCTGCGCCTTGTAGCCGGCGATGGAGCGGGCGAAGACGTTATAGATGACCACCGCAGGGATGGCCGCAACCAGGCCCAGTGCGGTTGCCAGCAGGGCTTCGGCAATGCCGGGAGCAACGACGGCGAGGTTCGTGGTCTGGGTCTTGGCGATGCCGATGAAGCTGTTCATGATGCCCCACACGGTGCCGAACAGACCCACGAAAGGCGCGGTAGAACCGATGGTGGCGAGTACGCCGGTGCCCATGCTCATGTTGCGACCGCAAGCTGCAACTAGACGCTCAAGACGGAAGCTGACGCGCTCCTTGATGCCTTCGCGCTCGCGGCTGTTGACCGAAAGGTGCATTTCTTCGAGGGCGTCGTGGATCAGCAGGTTGGCCAGGGTGCCTTCTTTCTTGGCTCCGGCGCTGGCTTCGTCCAGCGTACGGGCGCGCTTGAGGGCGGCGATTTCGCCTTTCAGACGACGTTTGGCGCCCAGCAGTTCGAAGCCTTTGGCGATCCAGATGGTCCAGGTAATGATCGAGGCGATGGCCAGGCCGATCATCACGGCTTTGACGACGATGTCGGCGTTTTTGTACATGCCCCACGGCGACAGGTCGTGCGACATGCCCAGGCTGTTGTCTTCGGCGGCAGGTTCCATCGACTCGGCCGGTGCGGCAGGGTCCTGAACGGCAGAGGCTGCGCTGGTGTCAACCGGGGTGGCGGCTGGCGCTGCGGATTGCACCGCTGGCGCTTGTGTCGGGGCGGTGGAGTCGGCGAGTGCGACAGGGGCCAGCATCAGGCTGAACAGCACCGCTGCAAGCGCGCGCCCTGCACGTGGCAGACCCGAAGAGTTGATTGACGAAGCGGGGGATTGAGTACGTGTCATGCTGGCCCGACCTGATATGAAAAAGGTGTTTCGTTCTCAAAGCGTCACGCTGGCGCGAGGCGAGCGGAGAAGAACAAAGGGCCGACATTATTGCAAGTAATTCTTGTTAACAAAAGTAATAGAGTATCTTTTTTTAACACAAATGCGT
>CAURWS010000037.1:0-13728 GCA_963528485.1 uncultured Pseudomonas sp.
AAGTGCGCGAACTCGAACAGCTGTGGGTCTCCCGTGGTGTCAGTTCGGTGCCCACCATCGTCTTCAACGACCAATACGCGGTGTCCGGCGGGCAACCGGTGGACGTGTTCGTCGGTGCCATTCGTCAGATCGTCAGCGAGCAATCAAGCCTGATCAGCCCCGCTGATTGATGAGCTACGCTGACTGACGCCTTCGCGAGCAAGCTCACTCCCACAGGGTTTTCAACCTTGGCGATGGAGGCGAAATTGCTCGCAACGCGACGTTACGGATGTAACAAATCTTCGGTTGCGATTTAAAAATCACTTGCTCCCATCAACCCTTTTCGGATATCAATTTGTACATGATTAGACAGGTTCGATTTGACAAGAAAAAACGCGTGGTCGACGAACTCGCGCGGCGCATTGAAACCGGTCAGATGGGCTCCGGCGAATTGCTGCCGGGTGAGAACCTGCTGGCCCAGGAGTTCAACGTCAGTCGCGGCACGCTGCGTGAGGCGCTGTCCGAACTCAAGCGCCGCAACTACATCGCGACCCAGACCGGCGTCGGCTCGATCGTGACTTACGACGGCATTTCGCTGGACCAGCGTGCCGGTTGGGCGCAGGCACTGGCTGACACCGGCGCCCGCGTCAGCACCGAAATCCTGCGACTGGTGGCGGTACAGCGGCCTGATCTGGCTGTCCGGTTTGGTACCGCGGACTTCATCGCCCTGGACCGACGCCGCACAGCCGCCGATGGCAACGTGGTCTCGCTGGAACGGGTGGTGATTCCCGCGGCCGATGGCCTGGAAAATCTGCCGCGCGACGGCCTGATCGACGACTCGCTGACCGTGACCTTGGCCGCCCATGGTTATGTGGGGGATCGCGGCGATCAGTGGATCGGCGCGCAACCGCTGAACAACGACGACGCCGCGCTGATGTTGCGCGAGCCCGGCACTGTATTTCTCAAGGCGACCCGAACCACGTTCGATCGCCGCGAGCGCTTCATGGAGCACGTGGAAAGCCTTCTGGACCCCGTGCATTTTCGTCTGCATCTGGCATTTGGATCGACTACATGACCGCATTGATCGACATTCGCGACCGCGCCCTGGCCGCTTTCTACGGCCTGGCCTTGGGCGACGCGCTGGGCATGCCCACGCAGTCGCTGAGTCGCGAACAGATCAAGCACCGTTTTGATCGCATCACCACGCTGACCGCCGCCGACGCCGATCAGCCCATTGCCCCGAACATGGCTGCCGGCTCGATCACCGATGACACCGAGCAGGCTGTCCTTGTGGCCGAGTTGCTGGTGGCCGGGGCAGGGCGCATCGACCCGTCAGATCTGGCCCAGAGTCTGATCGACTGGGAAGTGGTGATGCAGGCCAAGGGCTCGCAGGACCTGCTTGGCCCGTCGACCAAACGCGCAATTGAAATGATTCTGGCAGGCCACAGCCCTGAAGAGGCCGGCCGCTTCGGTACCACCAACGGCGCGGCCATGCGCATCACGCCGGTGGGCATCGCGTCGGATGTGACCGACGAGCAGCAGTTCGTCGAATCGGTGATCCAGGCCTGTCAGGTCACGCACAACACCACACTCGGGATTTCCAGCGCAGCGGCGGTAGCGGCGGTGGTCTCGGCCGGGATCAACGGCGTCAGCCTGGGCCATGCGCTGGACATCGGCGCACGGGTCGCAAAGCGCGCCGAGGGTCATGGCCACTGGATCGCCGGGGCGCGGATTTCGGCGCGCATCCATTGGGCCAAACGGCTGTGTGCCGATGTGTCCAACGAACAATTGTCGACACTGATCTACGACGTGATCGGCACCTCGGTGGCGTCCCAGGAATCGGTGATTGCAGCATTCGCCCTTGCCCATCAGGTCGCGTCAGGTCAGCTCACCGCGTTCGATGCGCTGTGCATGGCGGCGAGCCTTGGCGGCGACACCGACACCATCGCCGCGATTCTCGGCGCGATGCTGGGCGCCTGCGAAGGCATGACGGCCTGGCCCCGCGAGCTGATCGCGCAGGTCAAGGATGTGAACGGGCTGGACCTGGCCCCGTTGGTCGAGCAGTTGCTGTCCCTGCGCGCGGTCTGACCGACGCCACGACAACTGATTTGAATAAGACACACATCGCCCTCACTGCAGCGGCGATCCGGGGTTGCCTCGCGCTCTGATCGGCGGCGGGCGCCTCAAGCGACAGGGACGTCATTTGCTTTACGTACTGCCCACAACCAGAACAAACGGCAACAGGAGCATTCACATGACGTCATCCAACGCCAGTCAGGGCGCAGGACAGCTTGAAACACGCGGCATCGAGCCGGTTCCGGAAAACGAGTGCAACGGCCATCCGCTGCAGCTGTTCTGGGTCTGGTTCGCGGCCAACATCAGCATTCTCGGTTTGCCGCTGGGCGCCACCCTCGTCGCGTTTCGCGGGTTGTCGATCGGCCAGGCCATCATCGTGGCGATCCTCGGCGCGGCAGGTTCATTTGCCGTGGTCGGCGTGATTTCCATCGCCGGCCGTCGTGGCCGTGCGCCGAGTCTTACCCTCTCTCGCGCTATTTTTGGCGTACGCGGCAACATCGGTCCTACCATCGTTTCGCTGATGTCGCGCCTGGGTTGGGAAACGGTTAACACCACCACGGCCGCTTTCGTACTGCTGTCGTTGTGCTCGATTCTGTTCGGCACAGCGGTTGAGGCGAAAAACTCACCGGGCCTGACCTTGCTGTTCATCGCCATTTTCGTGCTGATGACCCTCACGGTTTCCGGCCTCGGCCACGCCACGCTGTTGGTCATCCAGAAATGGGCGACCTACATTTTCGGCGCGCTGAACATCGTGGTTGGCGGCTTCCTGATCGCCCATATCGACTGGACCGCCGTCTTCGCCGCCACACCTGCCCCCCTGAGCGCGATGATCATCGGCGTCGGCACCATGGCCGCAGGCACCGGTATTGGCTGGGCCAACGCCGGGGCCGACATGTCGCGCTACCAGCACGCCAGCGTCACGGCCACACGCCTGGTCGCCTCGGCAGCCTTTGGCGCGGGGATTCCGCTGGTGCTGTTGATCACCCTTGGGGGCCTGCTGTCGGTGGGCAACGACCATCTGGCCTCGGCCACCGACCCGATCATCGCCATTCGCGAGCTACTGCCGACATGGATGGCCGTGCCTTACCTGATCACCGCGTTCGGCGGTCTGCTGCTGTCGAACAACCTGTCGGTGTACTCCGCAGGCCTGACCACGCTGACCCTGGGCCTGAAGATCAAGCGCGTGCACGCGGTGATCGTCGACATCGTGGCGATCTTCGCCGGCTCCATTTATTTCATGCTGATCGCCGACAGTTTCTACGGCCCGTTCATCACCTTCATTTCGATGCTGGCCGTGCCGATCACCGCGTGGGTGGGGATCTTCGTCGTCGACCTGATTCATCGCCACGTGTACTCGGCCAAGGACCTGATGGACGTCTCGCCGCGCAGCGCCTACTGGTACAGCGGCGGCGTGGAATGGCGCGCGCTGGGTGCGTGGGCGCTGGCCATCGTGCTGGGCTTGAGCTTCACCACCGTCGCCACCACACCAGAAAACGTGCTGTTCAAGGGCTTCCTTTCCGACTCCTGGTTCGGCCATAACGGCTTGGGCTGGATCGTGACCTTCGTGGTCGCCGGCGGCCTGTACGCTATTCTCGGCGGTGCCCGTGACCGCCGCGTTGCCACTGAAGAGGCTGCTCATGCCCGCTAGATTGCTCTACACCGGCCAGGTCGTGGTTGACCTGGTCATGGCCCTCGACGCGCTGCCCCGTTCGGGAGGCGATGTGCTCGCCCGTTCGGCGGCGTTCGAGACCGGTGGTGGTTTCAACGTGATGGCCGCTGCCTGCCGCAATGGCCTGCAGACGGTTTATCTCGGGCGTCACGGGCAGGGGCGTTTTGGTGATCTGGCGCGTCAGGCGATGACCGCTGAAGGCATCGAAATGGCCACGGCCGCGTCGAGCGATCAGGACACCGGTCTCTCGGTGGCGCTGATCGAGCCGTCAGCCGAGCGCTCGTTCATCTCCTATGTGGGCGCCGAGGGCGGGCTGTCTGCCGAGGATCTGCACAGCGTCAGCGTGGGGCCACAGGATTATGTGTTTGTCAGCGGCTACAGCCTGTTGCACAAGCACAAGGTGTCGACGCTGCTCAGCTGGCTGGGGCAATTGCCCAAAGGCGCGGCAGTGGTGTTCGACCCGGGACCGCTGGTGAACTCGCCGGAGGGCGCCGAGATGCAGGTGGTCTTGCCGCTGATCACGCTGTGGACCAGCAACTGCGAAGAAGCGCTGCGGTTTACCGGGTGCGAGGCAATCGGCGATGCCCTTGAGAAGCTGGCGCAGTGGTTGAACGATGACGCGCTGATTGTCGTGCGCGACGGCCCGCAGGGTTGCTGGATTCGTCAGGGCCATCATGCACAGCATGTGCGCGGCTTTCCGGTGACGGCCATCGACACCAACGGCGCGGGCGATGCCCATGCCGGTGTGTTGCTGGCAGGGTTGGCCGCAGGGCTTTCGGCGGATCAGGCGGCGTTGCGGGCCAATGCGGCAGCGGCAATCGCGGTGACCCGTTGGGGCCCGGCAACCGCGCCTGTGGCGGCTGAAGTCGACGAGTTGCTGAGAGCTGTCCCGGTCGCCCTTTCTACCTGAATCCTGTGGACGTGAGCTTGGTCGGGGCCGCCATCGGACGAAGGCTGACCCATTGATCCACTTATAACCGGTAGTCCGGCCTTTGCGGCCGCGATCAACTTGAATACGCCACAGAGGCAGAATCATCGGCAGTGTTCCGGTAAAAAAACGGGGCGATGAGATGAATAGATGTATCAGTGGCGACAGACCTGAGAACTCGGGTCTGTCGCCACATTGAAACTATTCGATGCCGTATTTTTTTTCGGTCATGAATTTAGGCGCTCGCCAGTTAGGACCTGGGAAATAAATCATAGAGTTTTCGTGGGTTTCAATAATCTTCTCTCTTAGCATTCTTTGAGATGTTTTTAATAGGTCTCCTTCTGCAATGACTTCATGTCTAAAACGGACGAAAAGGCTATCCAGACGGATATAGCCGACGCCGTTGGGTCTGCTGGAAAAGAATAAAATGATGTCTTCTACAGACTCGTTTTTTATGATGCGCTCAAGATTTAGCATATTAGCTCCGTTGGTCCGCAGTGGCGATTGCTTCTGGTGTGTAAAGCAGAGTGAAGTCATCCTTCAATCTGTAGTCTTCAAGAGTCGCTGTGTGAGAGTTGTTCCATATCTCTCCAGCGAGTTCGTGATCGCTCGGCCTGCTCCCATCCGCCACTCCCAACTCCCGATACCTCTCCAATTCCCTCAACTCATGGGTGTAATACCGCTTGTCTGTATCCGTCGGAGGGATTTCTCCGCTGAGAATCCTGGCAAGCCGATCAATCATGACTTCGTTCTCGGCCGAATAACCAAAACGTCCGGTGTGCAACTTGACCAGTTCTACACCTTCGGCAGTGATCACCGCATTGGACCAATCCAGATTCAAGGTGGCGCCCCCTGCCTTCTCTGGGTTGTAGTATCTGCCGCTGTAGGCGCCTTTCACGGTTGCGCCGGGGTACGGGCTGTTGAGTGCAATGTAGATGGGCGGCAGACCTGAGTCTGCAGGGTGGACGATGATCAGGTCTTTGACGGTGATCGAGACCCCGGGCAAGGTTTCGATCTGCACCACCACGGGAGTGGCCGACGTACCCGCATAAACCGGCAGTTCCGGGTGTTCAGCGGGTAACGCCGTGGAGCTGCTGGTGGGGATCACGATCGGTGTCCACGTCAGCGTCGTGGGGGGAACCGTCGGGATCGTGGCGGTGTAGGCGTTCTGGTTCGAGTCGTAGGTCCCGGAAACCACTTGTACCTGCGTGGGTATATCAGCAGCACCGGTTGCGACGACGAAGAGCTCTGTTTGTCCATCCGGCGTCGATCTGGCATCGATCCGATATGGCAGCTCTACCGTTCCACCGGCTGCGGCCACTGACGTCAAGTCGGCCTCGCTATGGGACGCGAGATCGGCGAGCGGTAGGCTAACGCCGTAGTGCTCTGGCAGCTCACCGTTGCCGATTTTGGATGAGTACACCAGCGCCCCGACACCGACCGCCAACCCGCTGGCCACACTCGCCGCTGCGCCGCCCAAGGCTGCGATGGCCGAGCGGACAGCGGCCGTCAGCACCCCGCCTGCGGCGTCCAGGACAGGAACGACACGGGCGCCGTTCAGAAATGGCGTGGGGATTGTAGAGGCTGCTCCGAGCGTGGCGGCACGGTCGGCTTCGGCTTGAGCCTGGGCAGCGACCCGATCGGCCTCAGCCTTGCGACGGGCCTCTTCTTCTGCGAGGTTTCTGGCACGAGCTTCAGCGGCGGCTTGCTCTGCAGCAGCGTGTGCTTGAGCAGCGGCACGTTCTGCCTCCTGAGCCTCAAGCGCGGCGATTGCTGCAGCGAGTTGGTTGGCCTGTGCGCTGAGCGCCTGACTGCCTGCCGCTAACAATTGTGCGTTGTAGGCAGCTGTGTAGGCGTTGGTCCAGGCATCCTTGATATGGCTCAGTGGCGTACCCGGTCGCCACTGCCTTACGAAATCGAACGGTGTTTTTCCTAGAGGGTCGCTGCCATAGAACGCATTGGCCAGCAGCGTCTGAGCAGCCTCTTCGGCGAGCTTTTGAGCGATCAGTGTGTTGCGATAATTCAGTTCCCTTTGATGGTCTTCCAGTGCCGAACTGCCGCGCCCGCCCGCCGCTCTGATCGCTGAAAGTTCGTCTTCCAATAACTGCGGAAGGATACTCAGCGCTTGGGCGAAATGGCTTCTGATGCTTTCGGTGATGGTGTCGTAATGGGCATCTGCCCAGTTGTCCAGTACCGCTTGAGGTCCCTTGCCAAACTTTCCGGTCGAGCCCAAAGGGCCCTCGCGATCGAACTGACTGGTTTGTGACCCGTCGGGGCCTCCACCGGGACCAAAGGGATTATTGATGAGAGTGGATCCTCCGACTGACGGAGGTGTCATCGGGATCCCACGATCCACGACGATGTTTTTTTCTGACATACAGTTGTCTCACGGGTTGAAAACTGTACGTCACTTAATGCTGATCGAGCGGGGACCGTTAGCCAGCCGCGTCTGATGAGGTTGTAGGAAATTTCTTGGGTTTTTTGAGCGAAATCAAATGCAGGTTCACTTAGCGCACTTGAACGTCACTGAAAAAGATTCGACCAGGCGTCATCAGTCGTCAGGCACCTGTCGGGATCTGCAAGGTAAGCATCGCGCCGCGGCATGCTGGCTCACCGCACAATCTTGTCCACATGAATCTCCAGCTTCTTGAGCCGATACCACAGGCTGCGCTCTGATATTCCGATCAACTGCGCGGCGGCGGCCTGAACGCCGTTGGTCTCGTGCAGCGCGGCGAGGATGTAGGCTTTTTCCACCTCTGCCAGCGCGGCATCGAGGTCCTTGGGGATGCCCGGCCCGTCGCTGAGAATGCTCGACGTCGAGCTGTCCAACGGCTTGGAGCCAAACAGATACGCAGGCAAATCCGATTCTTCGATGGTCTGCGAGGACGCGACGATGGTCGCCCGTTCGACGCAGTTCTGCAGCTCGCGAATGTTGCCGGGCCAAGGGTAATTGGCCATCGCCAGCAGCGCTTCGGGGCTGAAGCCGGTGATGCGTTTGCCGGCCGTGGCGCCGAGTACGTGGGCGAAATGTCGGGCCAGCGAAGGGATGTCCTCGACCCGCTCGCGCAACGCAGGCAATGGGATCGGGAACACGTTAAGGCGGTAATACAGGTCCTCGCGAAACTCCTTGCGCGCCACCGCTTCCAGCAGGTTCTTGTTGGTCGCGGCGATCACTCGCACATCGACCTTGCGTTCGCGCGGGTCACCCACCGGCTCGATCACCCGCTCCTGCAAGGCGCGCAAAATCTTCGCCTGCAACGCCAGCGGCATGTCGCCCACTTCATCGAGAAACAGCGTCCCCTTGTCGGCCTGTTGAAAGCGCCCGATGCGGTCGGACACGGCGCCGGTAAACGCGCCTTTCTTGTGGCCGAACATTTCGCTTTCCAGCAGGCCTTCGGGGATCGCCGCGCAGTTCACCGCCACGAACGGTTTGTCCGCGCGGTTGCCGTGTTTGTGAATGGCCCGGGCGACCATCTCTTTGCCGGTGCCGCTTTCGCCGGTCAAAAGGATCGTCGCGCTGCTTTCGCGTACCGAATCCACCGCCTGCAAGACGCGACGAAACGACGGGCTTTCGCCCACCAGGCTGTCGATCTGCTGATGCTCGTCAAGCTCGGCGCGCAGGCGCTGGTTGTCCCGCAGGATGTCGCCGAACTGCAGCGCCTTGTGCACGGTGATGTCCAGCTCGTCGATGTCGAACGGTTTGCTGATGTAGTCGTAGGCGCCGTTGCGCATGGACTGCACGGCGTTCTTGACCGTGCTGTAGGCGGTCATGACGATCACCGGCAGGTGCGGGAAACGCTGTTTGATCTCGGCCAGCAGCTGCGGGCCGTCCATGCCGGGCATGCGCCAGTCGCTGATCACCAGATCGATCTCTTCGCGCTCAAGCACCGTCAGCGCGTGCAGCCCGTTACCGGCGGTGAACACCTGAATGTCGTTCTGGCCAAGGGCCGACGCCAGCAGGTCGCACAGCTTGGGTTCGTCGTCGACCACCAGCACGTTATGGCTCATGCCTGTTCTCCTTCATCGGCCGGCAGGTACAGATTGAATGTCGCGCCGGCACCCGGTTCGCTGAGGCACTCGACCCGGCCGTCGTGGTTTTCCATGATTGAAAACACCTTCGCCAGCCCCAGCCCCGTGCCGGAAGCCTTGGTGGTGACGAAGGGGTTGAAGATGCGCGCCCGCACTTGCGGGTCGATGCCAAGGCCGGTGTCGGCCACGCTGATCAGGGTGGTCGGGCGCTCGTTGTCAGCCTGCCCATGGGCGATGGACAGTGTCAACCGGCCGCCCTCGGGCATGGCGTCGATAGCGTTGAGGATCAGGTTCAGGCAGGCCTGGGTCAGCTGCCGTGCGTCGGCGTATACCGTGGCGTTGGGGGCCTGTTCGTCGATCACCGCTTCCACGTTGTGGGTGGCCAGCTCCGGCGCGCAAAAGCCCAGCACGTCTTCCAGAAGCGCACGGGCCGATTGGGTCGAGCGAATCGGCGCGCTGGGTTTGGCGAAGTCGAGGAATTCGGTGATCAGGTCGTTGATGCGCGTCACCTCGCTGATCACGTATTCCAGATGACGCATGTCGGTTTCCGGCAGGCTGGCGCGGCGATGCAGCAACTGCGTGGCAGTCTTGATGATGCCCAGCGGGTTGCGGATTTCGTGGGCCAGGCCCATGGCGACTTCGCCCAGCGTGTGCAATCGGTCGCGCCGACGCAGTTGCGCTTCCAGGTGCTGCAACTCGCGCAGGCGTTCGGTCATGTGGTTGAAGGTCACGCTCAGTTCGGCCAGTTCATCGCCGCCAATGACCTCGACCTGACGATGATAGTCGCCCGCCGTCACCGCTTTCACACCTTCACGCAGGCCGCGCAGGGGGCGCGTCAGGTGCTGGGACACCAGCGAACCGACCCCCAGCGACAACGCCGAACCGACCAGGAAAATCGCCAGGAACAGATTGGTCTGATTGACCAGCCCGACCAGCGACGAATGCCGCAGCAGGCCGCTGAAAATCACCCCTTGCAGCTCGCCGTTGTCGTTGAGAATCGGCGAGTACAGGCCGCTGTAGCGCGAAGTGGACTGTTCGCTGGGGGCCTTGGTGGTGCGCAGGATGTCTTCGATGCGCGTAGGCACCTGTGGCGGGTGATCCTCGAAGCGCTGGGTCGAGAATATCTCGCCAAAGCCCTCGTTGTTGCGCAGGTACAGACGCAGGTCCAGGGAGTGCACATCGGCCACGCTGGTGAGGAAACTGCTGTCCAGGTAGGTCGCGATCACCAGCTCGTAATCGACCCCGCCCTGCACTGTGTGAAAGGTCGAGACCACGGTGCCGACGGCGCTGCCGCCTTCGTGGATGGTCTGCAAAACGGCCTTGGGCGCCAGGCTGATCTGGCTCACGATGTCGTCGGCGGCGGTGGAGAAAATGACCTTGTGATCGTCGCTGCGAATCAGCGCCACCACGTCGATGCCCATGGCGTCGGCGACATCGGCAATCAGCTTGTCGCGCTTGCTGCCGGTCTCGGCGTTGGGCCGGGCATAGGCTTCGAACAACTGCGCCACGCGGGCGTTGTTGTGCATGATTTCGGTGGTTTCGTCGATGACGATCTTGGTCGATTCCTGCAACCAGATGCGTACGTTGCTCTCGAAAATCTGCGACAGCGTGGAGGCCGCCAGTTCGGCGGCTATCATGGTGGGGACTACGCTGACCAGCCAGAACGCCAGCACCAGCTTGCGCTGTACGCTCCAGCGCGAGAGGGAGAACAGTGAGCGGACAGAGCGTTGCGCAAATTCAGTCATCGATAGTCGCTTAATGCCGCCGCCAGGGCGGGATCGGATCGGTCGTGGCGGTTGACCCGTTTGGCCAGTCTTAGCACCGTGTTCAGCAACCGGTTGCGGTGGCGGAAGAACAGCAGGTTGGGTTCGAAGCGGCAGCCGAAGCGGATCTTGCTCGCGTAACCGGCCTGGCCGGCTTCGTACACCGGGATGCGATTGTGGATGCAGTACTCGACATTGGCCAGCCAGCTGCGTGCATAGAGGTTGTACTCGCGGGTGCGCCTGGGGTCGTGGGCGAAGATCTTGTCGATCAGGCGGCGCTCGTCCAGCAGCATCAGGTTGAACGCCACCAGTTGGTTGTCGATCCAGTACAGCACGCAGACCGCGCGTTCGCCGAGCTGTTCGAGAATGCCGGTGAAATAAGCCGGACCGAGCCGTTCGAATTGTAGATCACTGCGCGCAAGCGTTGCTTCATACAACTGCATGATGTCCGGCAGCACGTCGTCGATCTCCCGTCGCCACTCGATGCGCGGTGCCGGGCCGCGCAAGGTGCGGCGCAGATCCTTGCGCGTGGATTTGCCCAGCGAGCCGAGGTAGGCGTCTATCGACGGGTAGTTCACCGGGAGCAGGGCGCTGGGCAGGCTCGGCATGGCCTGCAAGCCTGCGTTGCGGCAGGTTTCGGCCCAGAGCTGTTCTTCGCTGGGTGCATCCTTTACCGCCAACAGGCCTACGCCCAGGCCGTCGGCGTCGTGTCGGGCCCGTTGCAGCAGTCGCTCGAACACCGCCGGACGCTGATCTTTGGGCACATGGCGAGCGATGCCGACGTTGCAGCGTTCGGCCACGGGCGAGCCCAAGGCGTACAGCTGCAACTGAAACACTCTTGGCCACAGGCGGCTGATCTGTTCGGTCACCCGCTTGCCCACGCCTTGCATCGTCGTATCGAGGCTGTAGCGCGTGACGAACGCCGGTGCGACACCCAGCAAACGTGGCCCGTCGAAGACTGCCAGATAACGCCAGGTGAAGCCTTCGATGCCCGCCTGCTCGACGGCGAGATAGAAGTCCCAGTCTTCCAGTTGATCAGGAAAACAGTCGTTCCACTCGTCACGCGCGATAAACCGGATGCTGGAAAAGGCATGGGTGCTGATCATGATTCAAGCCAGTTGAGGTTGGTCGTCGTTGCCGAGCCGTGGGTCCTGCAATGCGCTGTCCATCGTCAGGTCGAGTGACGAACCCGCTTGCACACGGGTTTCGATGAACGATGCGCTCAGGTCGATGACCTGGCGGTACTCCAGGTCCACGGTGATCATGTGATAGCAGTTGTCGAGCAGCACCTTGACCACCGGCCCGCCCAGATGCCGCTCCACGTAATCGGCGTTCCAGCGGCTGGTGATGTCGTCTTCCAGCGAGTGCAGCACCAGCGCGGGCGTGGTCACCCTGTGCATGTCGCGCTTGACCACGGCGATCAGCCGATGCAGTTCGCGCACGCTGATGCCGGACATGGTCAACAGTCCTGCGTTGCTGCTTTCGCCTTCCTTCATCTGCTTTTCGACGATGGCGCGCAGGCGCGGGTTCTTGATGCCGTAGGGCGGCTTTTCGTTAAAGCGGCACACGTGCACGCCGAACGGCACCATCATGTAAATGTGGGTGAACTTGGCCACGAACGGCATGTTCCAGCCGTCGTAGCGCAAGGTCGTGGAATACAGCAACAGCCCTGCGATTTCACCGGGGTGTTGCGCGGCCATGTGCATCGACATCACCGCGCCCATCGACAACCCGCCGACAAACACCTGGCTGTGCCGCTGGCGTATGCCGACAAAGGTGCGTCGGGCGCTTTCGTACCAGTCGCTCCAGCGGGTGCGCTGCAGGTCGGCGTTGTCGCCGCAATGCCCGGCCAGGGTCGGCACGTACACCGTGCAGCCCCGGTCGGCCAGGCCCTGGGCCACCCGACGCAACTCCGTCGGGGTGCCGGTCAGGCCGTGGATCAGCAACACCCCCACGGCGCCGTTGCCGAGTATGAACCCGGCATCGCCTTCGCCCATGTCGATCGCGGTGTGCGAGGGCGTCGGACTCATCGTTGCATGGCCCGGTGCAGCAGGCGGTCGAGCAGGGCGATGCCCAGATCGATTTCCGGGTAGCTGATTTCCAGCGACGGCGCGAGGGTGATCACGTTCTTGTAGTAACCGCCCACGTCGAGCACCAGGCCCAGGCGTTTGCCGTCGATCTCGATGTCGCCTTTCATGCCTTCATCGACCATGAAATCCAGTGTCGCCTTGTCCGGGGTGAAGCCGTCCGGCTTGCAGATTTCCGCACGCAGGGCCAGGCCCAGGCCGTCGACATCGCCGATGATCGGGTAGCGTTTCTGCAGGTCGCGCAGGCCTTCGAGGAAGTATTTGCCCTTGTTCATGACCATCGCGCCGTAGTCGGTTTCCGAGGTCATCTTGAACATTTCCAAGCCCACCGCCGTGCCCAGCGGGTTGGAGGCGAAGGTGGAGTGGGTCGAACCTGGCGGGAAGATTTTCGGGTTGATCAATTCTTCCCGCGCCCAGATGCCGCCCAGCGGGTTGAGGCCGTTGGTCAGCGCCTTGCCGAAGACGATCACGTCGGGTTTGACGTCGAAGTGTTCGATCGACCACAGCTTGCCGGTGCGGTAGAAGCCCATCTGGATTTCATCGACCACCATCAGGATGCCGTGCTGGTCGAGCACGTGCTTGAGTTCGCTGTAGAAGTTCATCGGCGGGATCACGTAGCCGCCGGTGCCCTGGATCGGCTCGACGTAGAACGCGGCGTATTCGCTCTGGCCGACTTTCGGGTCCCACACGCCGTTGTATTCGGTCTCGAACAGGCGGGCGAACTGCTTCACGCAATAGCTGCCGTATTCCTCTTTGCTCATGCCTTTCGGGCCGCGGAAGTGGTACGGGAAGGGGATAAACTGCGCGCGCTCGCCGAAGTGGCCGTAGCGGCGGCGATAGCGGTAGCTGGAAGTGATCGACGAGGCGCCCAGGGTGCGGCCGTGGTAGCCGCCTTCGAAGGCGAACATCAGGCTCTTGCCGTTGCTGGCGTTGCGCACGACTTTGAGCGAGTCCTCGATGGACTGCGAACCACCGACGTTGAAATGCACGCGACCGTCCAGGCCAAACTTGTTCTTGGCATCGACAGCGATGCGCTCCGACAGCTCGATCTTGCCCTTGTGCAGGTACTGGCTGGCGATCTGCGGCAGGGTGTCGATCTGTTGTTTCAGGGCGTTGTTCAGGCGCGGGTTGGCGTAGCCGAAGTTCACCGCCGAGTACCACATCTGCAGGTCGAGGTAGGCCTGATCGCTGGTGTCG
>CAURWS010000038.1:0-13661 GCA_963528485.1 uncultured Pseudomonas sp.
CGACAGCTCGATAGGGTTGCCTTGCTTGTCGTAGGTGTCATGAATGACCTGCGCGGTAGGCTCTATGGCCCAGGGCACCAGAAACACCGCATTCTGGTCAGGACGGCAAAACATGTCGATGTCTGCGGCGTCCAACAACTCGTAATAGATGTCGTCCTCTACGTAATCCCCGGTAACAGTCTGCAGCAGTACGCTTTCCGGCAAGCGCATGCCTTTTTCGGCAATGAACTTGTTGGTGGGCGAAATCTTGCCCCGCGTAATACCGGTGAGGTCGGAGATCATGCACTCGACTTCGGTAATCCTGTGTTCTTTCAACCAATCGGTGAGCTGGTCGAGGTTGGTACTCATAAATACCTCAGGGGTTTCTGTGTCCTGTTAGCTGACTTAGCTAGCAGGGGCTACCTGGACGCCTCGGCGTCGCGCTGTGTTGCTCGTTTACGACAGGCATCGCCAAATGCCTGAAGAATTGAAAGATAGTCGGGGTTGCGTGTGACTTGCCACTCCGGATGCCACTGAACGCCGAGTGCGAACACGTCAGATGAAGCAAAGGGCGCGCCCGAGGGTACGGAGATCGCTTCGATCAAGCCATCCGGGGCAGTTGCTTCAACCCGCAGACCAGGCGCCAAGCGTTCGATGCCCTGTCCATGAATTGAATTGACACGAATTTCTTCACCAAGGCCCAACCCCGCCAGAATGCCGCCCGGTTCAATGTGCATCCCATGACTCGGAGCATATTGAATTTCAACGGGTTCATTGTCGGGTTCACGATGATCCATGAAGGTTCCAGTCTCGTGAACCTGCTGATGCAGGCTGCCGCCAAAGGCCACGTTCAGCTCCTGAAACCCGCGGCAAATGCCCAGCACCGGCACGCCGGCGGCCACAGCGGCGCGAATAAGAGGTAAGGTGGTGTGGTCGCGTGCAGGATCATGAGCAGTGCCCGGCGCGCTGGCTGGACCGCTATAGTGATAGGGTTCGACGTTGGATGGAGAACCGGTGAAGAGCAATCCATCGACCACCGAGAGAATATCGGCCGGATCGATGAGCTCTGCCAGAGACGGCAGAATCAGCGGCAGGCCCTTGGCAGCAACGGCGACTGCGCGGACGTATTTATCACCACTGATGTGATAGGCATGCGAGCCGATTTGCTGAGTGCAGGCAGTGACCCCGATCAGCGGAAGGCGAGACATGTGACCCCCGGTTGTTATTGCTGTTATGGGTTGCGACCGAGCTTAGCGTTGTTCATTTTTTTACACAACAACCCCGTAAAAAATAAAACACGCCCCGCTCAAGATCGCAGTTCCCATGACCTCCAACGTCATATTTGCGCCCTAAAACACGGCAAAAATGGCCTCAAGGCGCCGTTTTAGGGCAAAACAGGGCTCTCTTGACTTCATTCGGGCTTTCGGATTGACTGAACCCCGTAATGCTCGATGATTGATATTTTCAACAACAAAGGTGTTGCATCATGTCGGTACCCCCGCGTGCCGTTCAGCTCAACGAAGCGAACGCGTTCCTTAAGGAACATCCTGAGGTTCTATACGTTGACCTTCTGATTGCAGATATGAATGGAGTGGTGCGCGGCAAGCGCATCGAACGCACCAGCCTCCATAAGGTTTACGAAAAAGGCATCAACCTCCCAGCTTCTCTATTCGCACTGGATATCAACGGCTCAACGGTGGAAAGCACCGGCCTGGGTCTGGACATCGGTGACGCAGACCGAATCTGTTATCCAATCCCCGACACTCTCTGCAACGAGCCTTGGCAGAAGCGTCCTACCGCACAACTTCTGATGACCATGCACGAGCTGGAAGGCGAGCCATTCTTCGCCGACCCGCGTGAAGTGCTGCGTCAGGTGGTGACCAAGTTCGACGAACTGGGCCTGACCATCTGCGCTGCGTTCGAGCTTGAGTTCTACCTGATCGACCAGGAGAACGTGAACGGTCGTCCACAGCCGCCGCGTTCGCCGATTTCCGGCAAACGTCCGCACTCGACACAGGTCTACCTGATCGACGACCTCGACGAGTACGTCGACTGCCTCCAGGACATTCTGGAAGGTGCGAAAGAGCAAGGCATTCCGGCTGACGCCATCGTCAAGGAAAGTGCCCCGGCGCAGTTCGAAGTGAACCTGCACCACACCGCTGACGCGCTGAAAGCCTGCGATTACGCGGTTCTGCTCAAGCGACTGATCAAGAACATCGCCTACGACCATGAAATGGACACCACCTTCATGGCCAAGCCGTATCCAGGCCAGGCGGGTAACGGTCTGCACGTCCACATCTCGATCCTGGATCGCGATGGCAAAAACATCTTCACCAGTGAGGATCCCGAGCAGAACGCCGCATTACGTCATGCGATCGGCGGTGTGCTCGAGACCCTACCGGCGCAGATGGCGTTCCTTTGCCCGAACGTCAACTCGTATCGCCGGTTCGGTGCTCAGTTCTACGTGCCCAACTCGCCATGCTGGGGTCTGGATAACCGTACGGTTGCCGTCCGTGTGCCTACAGGCACCGCGGATGCCGTGCGCATCGAGCACCGCGTCGCCGGTGCCGATGCCAACCCTTATCTGCTGATGGCCTCGGTACTGGCCGGTATTCACCACGGCCTGACCAACAAGGTCGAGCCTGGCGCGCCGGTCGAAGGCAACTCCTACGAGCAGAATGAGCAGAGCCTGCCGAACAACTTGCGCGATGCCCTGCGTGAGCTCGACGACAGCGAAATCATGGCCCGCTATATCGATCCGAAGTACATCGATATCTTCGTTGCATGCAAGGAAAGTGAGCTGGAGGAGTTCGAGCACTCCATCTCCGACCTTGAGTACAACTGGTATCTGCATACCGTTTAACGGCTGTGTGAAATAAAAAGAACGCCCCTGAACCTTGCGGTTGGGGGCGTTTTTTATTTTAGACGGTGTTTTCCCCACTCCCTGTGTGATGGCTATTCGTGGGTAAGCTCACTCCCACAGGGCGCGTGTCGCCAAGACTATTAAGGTGGGTACTGAATACCGGAAGGCAAGGCTGACGAGAATATCCGGCAGGCACATCCCCTGCGGGAGTGAGCTTGCTAACGAAAGCAGACACCGCTGTAGAATGGCCTCTGCCCCGATCAAGAGAGCAAGCAATGACCCGCCCCGCCACTCCCCGCAAACCCCGCGCACGCAGTCAGGCCCGGATCGACTCGATCCTCGATGCCGCGCGCACTCTGCTGGCTGCAGACGGCGTGGCGAGCCTGTCGATCTACAGCGTGGCCGAACGCGCAGAGATCCCGCCCTCATCCGTGTATCACTTCTTCGCCAGCGTCCCTGCCCTGCTCGAAGCCCTGACCGCCGACGTTCATGCAGCCTTTCGCCAGAGCCTGCAGCAGCCCATCGATCACGCGCCGCTGAACACCTGGCATGACCTGTCGCGACTGGTCGAAACGCGCATGCTCACGATCTACAACGACGACGCGGCAGCCCGCCAGCTGATCCTCGCCCAGCACGGCCTGACGGAAGTCACCCAGGCCGACCGCCAGCACGACATCGAGCTGGGCAACCTCATGCACGAGTTGTTCGCCAAGCACTTCCAGCTGCCCGCCCTGCCGGATGACGTCGATGTCTTCGCCCTGGCACTGGAGCTCGCCGATCGCGTCTACGCCCGCTCGATACAACTGCACGACACCATCACCCCGCGCATGGCTGAAGAAGGCCAGCGCGTGTTTGATGCGTATCTGGGGCTTTATTTGCCGCCGTTTTTGCCCAAGCACTCACAGCTTCCTGACACTCCTGCAGGCTAGGATTTCAGACGACAAAAACCCCGAAGGGCTCGCACCCTTCGGGGTTGTTCACAACACATCGATCACAACTTGGCGATCGACACCTCAGTGGATTTCACGAACGCGATCACTTCGCTGCCCACGACCAGTTCCAGCTCCTTGACCGAACGGGTGGTGATCACGGACGTCACGATGCCGGAAGCAGTCTGTACGTCGATTTCGGACAGGACGTCGCCGGTTACGATTTCCTTGATGGTGCCTTTGAATTGGTTACGAACGTTGATGGCTTTGATAGTCATGGTAGGTCTTCCTTTTTTGAGATCAGTACCAGATACGACATTGCATCTGGATTAGTTGGCCCAACGCAGTTGCGTGGGCAGCGGTGTAGTGGGTTCGGGTTCAGGCGGGCTGCCAGGGATCGACAGCACGCGGTTGAGCACTTCGGTTTCCAGGGCCGCCAGTCGATACGAGCCACGGGCGCGCGGTCGAGCGAGGTCCACTTGAAGATCAAGGCCGATGCGCCCCTCTTCGATCAGCAACACGCGATCGGCGATGGCCACGGCCTCGCTCACGTCGTGAGTGACCAGCAGCACTGTGAAGCCGTGTTTCTGCCACAAGTCTTCGATCAGTTGCTGCATCTCGATACGGGTCAGGGCATCCAGCGCGCCCAACGGCTCGTCCAGCAGAAGCAGGCGCGGTTCGTGAATCAACGCTCGGGCCAAGGCCACGCGTTGCTTCTGACCGCCCGACAATGCGGCTGGCCACTCATTGGCGCGCTCGGCCAGGCCTACCGCTTCCAGCGCTTGAAGGGCCTTGCCACGCCAGTCGCCGCTGAGGCCGAGACCGACGTTGTCGATAATCCGTTTCCAGGGGAGCAGGCGCGCTTCCTGGAACATCAAACGCGTGTCTTCCCGGGCATCGGCAAGTGACGCATTGCCAGCCAGCAATTGACCGCTGGTGGGTTTGTCCAGGCCTGCCAGCAGACGCAGGAGCGTACTTTTGCCGCAACCGCTGCGACCGACCACGGCGACGAATTGCCCGGCCGGAATGTGCAGGTCGATGTCTTTCAAGACTTCCCGCGAGCCGAAGGTTTTCTTCAGCTTGCGCACTTGCAAGGGGATCCCGCGCAACAGGTTTGCCGGTTGTTGGAGAGTGCTCATCGTGCGCCACCTTTTGCCACTTGATACGCCGGGTGCCAACGCAGGCAGACCCGTTCCAGACCGCGCGCTGCGAGGTCCGCCAACTTGCCGAGAACGGCGTACAGAACGATTGCCAGTACCACCACATCCGTCTGCAGAAACTCTCGTGCGTTCATTGCCAGATAACCGATGCCGGAGCTGGCCGAGATGGTTTCAGCCACGATCAGCGTCAGCCACATGAAGCCCAGGGCGAAACGCACACCGACCAGAATGGAAGGCATCGCCCCCGGCAGGATCACGTGACGGAACAGCGCAAAACCCGACAGGCCATAGCTGCGCGACATTTCCACCAGCGCCGGATCGATGTTGCGGATGCCGTGGTAGGTGTTCAGGTAAATCGGGAACAGCGTGCCCAGTGCTACCAGGAAAATCTTCGCGCTTTCGTCGATGCCGAACCACAGGATCACCAGCGGAATCAGCGCCAGGTGCGGCACGTTACGGATCATCTGCACCGAACTGTCGAGCAGGCGTTCGCCCCATTTCGACAGGCCGGTGATGAAACCCAGCGTCAGGCCAATGCCGCCGCCGATGGCAAAACCGATCCCGGCACGCCAGCCGCTGATGGCCAGGTGGGTCCAGATTTCACCACTGCGCACCAGCGTCACGCCGGCTTCGATCACCGCGCTCGGCGCAGGCAGAATTCGAGTGGAGAGCCAACCGGCGCTGACCGCCAGTTGCCAGATCGCCAGCAACAAGACCGGTAGCAGCCAGGGCGCCAGTCTGTGAGTGATTTTTTCCACGCTCATGGAGTTGTCTCCTCTTAATGCCAGGGCTTACTGCGCTTTCGCGACAGCAGCGGGTGGCGTCCAGATCACATCGGCGATGCTGAGCGGTTTGGGGATCAACTTCAGTTGATAGAAGGTGTCGGCAATTTTCTGTTGTGCCGCGATGGTTTCAGGCGTGATGAACAGCGCACCGTAGCCTTGGCGTTTCACCGAAATCTTGGTGATGTCTTCCGGCAGGCCCAGCAGCGGCGCGACCTGTTTGGTGACCTCGTCCGGGTTGGCCTTGGACCATTCGCCCACGGCGCGGACTTCTTCGACCAGGGTCTGGATCACTTTCGGGTGCTGCTGTGCGTAGGGCTTGGTCGCCAGGTAGAACTGGTTGTTGTCGACGATGCCGGTGCCGTTACGCAGAGTGCGCGCCTGCAGCTGTTGTTCGGCGGCGGCCTGGTACGGGTCCCAGATGACCCAGGCATCGACAGCGCCGCGCTCGAACGCTGCACGGGCATCGGCCGGTGGCAGGAACACGGTCTGGATGTCGGTGTATTTCAGGCCCGCTTCTTCCAGCGCACGCACCAGCAGGTAGTGAACGTTGGAACCCTTGTTGAGGGCGACTTTCTTGCCCTTGAGGTCGGCCACCGATTTGATCGGCGAATTCTTGGGTACCAGCAGCGCTTCGCTGGTCGGCGCAGGCGGCTCGGACGCCACGTAGAGCAGATCGGCGCCAGCGGCCTGGGCGAACACAGGCGGGGTTTCGCCGGTCACGCCGAAGTCGATGGAGCCGACGTTCAGGCCCTCAAGCAACTGCGGGCCACCGGGGAATTCGGTCCATTGCACTTGGACGCCCTGCTCGGCCAGTTTCTTTTCCAGTGAGCCTTTGGCCTTGAGCAGCACCAGGGTGCCGTACTTCTGGTAACCGATGCGCAGGGTATCGGCTTGAGCTTGGGATAGAACGCCGAAGGACACCGCCGCAGCAAACAGAGCGACCAGGCCTCGACGCAAAATGACAGTGCGCATGGCACGCTCCTTTGCTTGTAGCTTTTAGGTGGCACCTGCTTGTCCGATGGCGGGCAAGTAAGGTGTGGATGGGATTCATTGCCGACGAAAGCGTCGGGACGGAGAGACCATAACAGGGGTTTGTTATTCTCTAAAATCATATTTATTCATTTGGTTAGCACCGAAATGAATATAGAAATTTTTCCGAATTTCCCACACGCGTCGACAATTTGGGGGACGAAAAAAAGGGCCGATAAATCGGCCCTAATGTCGTGGTTGAAACAGGGTTGCTTAGCGGTTGGGCTGTGGCGTGAGGCGCAGGTAAGGCGTGACGGCCTTGTAGCCTTTGGGGAAGCGTTGCTTGATCTCTTCCTCGTCCTTGATCGACGGCACGATCACCACGTCATCGCCATCTTTCCAATTCGCCGGCGTCGCCACTTTGTGGCTGTCGGTCAGTTGCAGCGAGTCGATCACCCGCAGGATCTCGTGGAAATTGCGCCCGGTACTGGCCGGATAGGTGATGGTCAGGCGCACTTTCTTGTTCGGATCGATCACGAACAGCGAGCGCACGGTCAGCGTTTCGCTGGCATTGGGGTGAATCAGGTCGTACAGGTCAGACACCTTGCGATCAGCGTCCGCCAGGATGGGGAAATTGACGATGGTGTTCTGAGTCGTGTTGATGTCGTCGATCCATTTGACATGGGACTCGGCCGAGTCCACCGACAGGGCGATGGCTTTCACGTTGCGCTTGTCGAATTCGTCTTTGAGCTTGGCCGTGAAACCCAGCTCGGTGGTGCACACCGGAGTGAAGTCGGCGGGGTGGGAAAACAGTACGCCCCACTTGTCTCCCAGCCACTCGTGAAACTTGATACGGCCTTCGCTGGAGTCCTGTTCGAAGTCGGGGGCGATGTCGCCAAGTTTGAGGCTCATGCAGTCAGCTCCTTGGGTATGAGATTCATGTCATTACTGTGCCTGCGAAAAAGTCGAAACTGAAAGACCGAGTGGTCATGTCGAGTGATTTTTTCGCTATAAAAAGACTGTCTTACATTTTGTTTCAGGCATAAAAAACACATTTTGCCTCTCATTCAGGTTCTCCCGATGCGAGGTCCATGCGTATCGACCGATGGAACGCTACTCATCTTGAAACGGCGTAAACTCATCGAGCGATAGCACTAAGACATCACGGATGCTGTCCTAGCTGAACTCTTCTTATCCGTACCGGGTGCAGCATGCTCTCCTTCATTCCTGAAAGCCCGTCTCCAGAAGATCCGGAAACGCTCGCGGCGGTCGAGCGCAGGGTTGCTTCAGGGGGCTGGGCACTGCGGTTTGATGATGAGCTAGAGCGTCGTTATGAAGTCGACACTCAGCAACAACGCCTGAGATTCCTGACCTCCGTCGGCATTGGTGGAGCGGTGGTCTATAACCTGTTTCTGATCAGCGACTGGCTGACCTTGCACGACACTTTCACGTATGTCGCACTGGGTCGCGTGTGCCTGATTACGCCGATGATCATTTTCTTGCTGCTGCTAAGCCAGCGCTTGACCGCGCGATGGGCGCTGGAGACCGTGTCGGCCATCGGTACGGTGCTGGCGTCCTTGATGCCGCTGCTGGTGATGATCCACAGCGACAGCCCCTATCGGCTCCACTATCAGTTGGGCATGCTCTTGCTCATGGTCTATTGCACGATGATCCAGCAGCTGCCCATGCGTTACGCCGCGGCGGCCTTGGGGTGCATGCTGATGATTCAGTTTGTGACGACCTGGCTCGCTGGATTCATGGACGTGGTGATGTGGCAGGCCAACGCGCTGTTTTATCTTTCGACGGCCGTTTTGCTGTTGATGGCGTCTTATTTTCTGGAACGGGGCAGCCGTTTGAGCTACTTGTTTGCGCTGCGCGGACGGTTGCTGCAAAAGCAATTGAGCGAAATGGCCCGGACTGATCCCCTGACCCGCCTCTTCAACCGCCGTTATCAGGGAGAAGTGATTGCATCGATCTGGGAACGGGCGGTGGACAAGCCCACCAACGTGTCGGTGATCCTGCTGGATATCGATCATTTCAAGGCCTACAACGACAACTATGGGCACATGCAGGGCGACACGTGCCTCAAGTTGTTGAGCCAAGCCATCCAACAGACCGCCCAAGAGGCCGGTGCCCTGGCGTTTCGTTTCGGTGGTGAGGAAATGCTGGTTCTGATGGTGGGGGCCGACGCAGCCAAGGCGCGCGCCTTGGCCGAGGCGCTTCGTGCAGCAGTGTTCGAACTGAACATGCCCCATCCGGTGCTGGGTGATCAGGCGCGAGTGACCATCAGCCTCGGCATAGCCAATGCCGTGGCGCCGCATACCAATGCAAACGCCCTCGTCAGCTCGGCCGACACCGCGCTGTACTCCGCCAAGAACGCCGGGCGCAATTGCCTGCACTGCGCCGGACCTGAAGCAGTCAACGGTTAGCCCGCCATCGACTGCCGGGCCGCCGATGAAGGTTGATACGTTGCATCCGCTCGGTGGATATCTGCTCCAGTGCCGGGATCGGAAACAGCACACCACCACTGCTTTGCAGATGCCTATCCGGACACGATCGACCCACCCCAACGCATAAAAAAAGGCCCTGAATCAGGGCCTTTTCTACTACAGCACTACGTCACTACGCAGGGTTTATTTGAAGGCGTAGGTGTAGTTGAGGATAACGCGAGTCTGGTCGGTGTTCGGCTGAGTAGCGACCGGCAGGTCGGTACGCAGGCTTGCACGACGCACGGTGATACCGAAGCCTTTCAGGAAGCTGTCCTGGAAGACGTAGTCGATACGCATGTCACGTTCCCACTCGGACGAACGAGCAGCAGTCGCGCTGGTGCGGATCTGGTCGCCGTGCAGGTATGCAACAGCGGCTTTCAGACCAGGAACGCCCAAGCGTGCGAAGTCGTACGAGTACTGACCGAAGCGGGTTTTCTCACCGGCGCGGGTGAAGTTGGTGATCATGCTGTCGGTGAACAGGTAAACGGAGTTACCGCCTTCGCCTTCGTTACGACCGGTCGACAGGTTGTTACGCGTTACGTTGCCGTTGCTGATGATCGGCATGCCGCCATCGTCGCTCACCGACTGGTAACCCAACAGGAACGCGTTGCCACCCAAGGTGTAGGTGAACATTGCAGTCCAGGTATCGTTGTCCACTTCACCGTTGTCGCTGTAGCCGTTAGCAAAGCGATAGCCGGTGTTGACTTGCTGGTGGCTGTTTGCGCCATCAGAAGTGCTGTGGAAGTAACGCAGGTCGGTTTTAAACGACTGGTCTTCACCGATTGGCAGAACGTGTACCAGGCCCAGGAAGTGCTGGTTGTAGTAGTCTTCCAGGTTGGCGTAGTAGTACTGCAGGGTCAGGTCTTTGGTTACTTTCCAGTCACCACCAGCGAACTGGAAGTTGTTGGAGCCTTTGTAACCACCGGCAACAGACAGGTCAGCGTAGTTGGAGGACGCACGGCCTGCGGCCTGAGTCAGCTTACCGGCGGTCAGGGTCAGACCGTCGATTTCCTTGGAAGTAACGATGCCACCCTGGAAGGTTTGTGGCAGCAAACGACCGTCGTTCGATACCAGGATCGGCAGGTTAGGCTGCAGCGCGTTACCGACTTTCAGCTCGGTCTTGGAGATCTTGACCTTGGCGTTGGCGCCAGCGCGAGCCCAGTCGTGTACCGGAGTACCGTCGGTGCTGGTTGGCGAAACGGTGTTCGCAGTGCTGCCGTTGGCGGCGCGGTTGTCGATACCGCCGCTCAGGTTGATACCGTACATGCCTTGCACGTCGAGACCGAAGCCGACGGTGCCTGGGGTGTAACCCGAGATGAAGTTGAACAGGAAACCTTGAGCGGTTTGACGCTGATCCTGAGCCTTAGTGGTGGCACTAGGGTTCTCACGTGGGTCTTGTTCGAAGTAAAGAGTACGGGAACTGAGTGTTGCCTTGCTGTCTTCCAGGAAACCAGCTGCACCAGCCTGAGTGGCCATTACACCTGCATACACGGCCAAGGCCAGGGTGGACTTCTTCATTGTGTTTCGCTCCTCTTGAATCTAATTTTTGTAGTTCCTTGGTTCTGAGACCGAAGGCTCAAGACCGCGGATGCGCGATTAGCGCTGGACCTGACTCGGTGAGTCAATGGCCCCAAGACTAAATGACTAGACCGCGTTTTCAGCTGGCTGCAAGGTAAGGGAAATCCTTTAAACCTAAAAAGACTTGTTTGACCTGCTTTTATACCGAGCAGTTATATGTCACAAGCCGTTTCAGCCGTCCGATGCGGAGTGTATCGGCGTCTTTACCTAATTCCCAAAAAATATTTCGGCCCCGTTCGTCAGATCGTTCCGTTTCAGCACATCGTACGACCGGAACTCGACCGATGAGTCACTGTCGCGATGCGAAACAGGATGAGAATTGCAGATCTAACTCTTTGAAAATTAAGAGCATTACAGTCAGGTAGACGAAATTGTTACAGTTGTCACCCTGTTATCCGTCTGATTTTTCGAGGGGTGCGGAACCCACTTGTCAGTTAACTGGCGCAGACCCGCTACGCTGATTGCGACGTAGAAATCCATGATGGCCCCGCTGTGCCAGTCCCTTGAGATCAGGTCACGCGCATCATGGGCAAAAGCATCCCTTGGTCGAGCGTGCAGATCGTATTTACAAAATGTGACATTTCGATGAACGGTCTAACGGTTACCGCATTTTTCTTTCGTTTTGAAATTCTGCCGTCTGGAAGTGCTAGAAATCCTCTCTAAGCTCATGCCAAAAGGTTATTTATTTGGCGTTTCTTAGATCATTTACGCTTCGCATCATTCAGTCCTCGGCCTGCCCTGATCCGGAGCCTCACCATGAAACTGCTCAAACCTCTTCGTCTGTTGGCGGCCCTGTCGCTCGCCGGCTCTGCCCTGCTGGCGCACGCCGCGGATTTCACTGTCGCCTACCAGACCACCGTTGATCCTGCGAAAGTCGCTCAGGCCGATGGCGCCTATGAAAAGGCCACCGGCTCGAAGATCGCCTGGCGCAAATTCGATAACGGCGCGGACGTCATCACCGCCATCGCCTCAGGCGACGTGCAGATCGGCTACCTGGGCTCCAGCCCCCTGACCGCCGCCGCCACCCGGAAGGTGCCGGTGGAAACCTTTCTGATTGCCACGCAGATCGGCGCCGCCGAAGCACTGGTCGCCCGCAACGGTTCGGGCATAAACGGCCCGCAGGATCTGGTCGGCAAGAAAATCGCCGTGCCGTTCGTGTCCACCGGTCACTACAGCCTGCTGGCAGCGCTGAAGCACTGGAACATCGACCCGGCCAAAGTGACCATCCTCAACCTCGCCCCGCCTGCGATTGCCGCAGCCTGGAAGCGTGGTGACATCGATGCCACTTACGTCTGGGACCCGGCGCTGGGTGTCGCCAAGGAGACCGGCAAAGTGCTGATCACCTCCGGTGAACTGGCCAAAGTGGGCGCGCCGACCTTCGATGCGTGGATCGTGCGCAAGGACTTCGCCGATAAACACCCGGAAATCGTCAAGGCCTTCGCCAAGACCACCCTCGATGCCTACGCCGATTACCGCAAAGACCCTGCTGCGTGGATCGCCAACGCCAGCAACGTCGACAAGCTGGTGAAACTGTCCGGTGCCAAACCGACCGACATCCCCGGCCTGCTGGAAGGCAACGTTTACCCGCTGGCCGCTGATCAGGTGAAAGCACTGGGCGCGCCGACCACCGAAGCGATTGGCAAGACTGCAGCGTTCCTCAAGGAGCAAGGCAAGGTCGACGCGGTACTGGCCGATTACACGCCGTATGTCAGCGCGAAGTTTGTGGCTCAGTAACAACACGACTGACGCGAACCCCGGTGGGAGCCGGGTTGCCGGCTCCCATAAACAGTGCGCTGCTCTCGACACCTGATGCAGCTCTGAAATCAACACCTGTTAAAGAAGCGGAGTCATCGCCATGGCCTTGTTACAACTGGAGCGCATCTGCGCACAGTATCCCGGTGCGGCGGAACCTGTGTTGTCGGATATTTCCCTGAGTCTGGGCCCGCAACAGCTGCTCGTAGCTCTCGGCCCGTCTGGCAGTGGCAAGACTTCGCTGTTGAACCTGATCGCAGGTTTCGTCGAACCCAGCGCCGGGCGCATCACCCTGGATAACGTGCCGGTCAAAGGCCCGAGCGCCGAACGTGGCGTGGTGTTTCAGGACGATGCGCTGCTGCCCTGGCAGGACGTGCTGGCCAACGTCGCCTTCGGCCTGGAACTGGCAGGCGTTGCTCGGGAGCAGCGTGAGGCCAAGGCGCGGGAAATGCTCGCGCTGGTGGACCTGGCCGGTTTCGAGAAGCGCCGCATCTGGCAGTTGTCCGGTGGACAGAAGCAACGCGTGGGCTTGGCCCGCGCCCTGGCCGCCGACCCTCGTGTGCTGCTGATGGACGAGCCGTTCGGTGCGCTGGACGCCTTCACCCGCGAGCAGATGCAGGAGTTGCTGTTGCAGGTCTGGCAGCGCAGCGCCAAGCCGGTGTTGCTCATCACTCACGACATCGAAGAGGCCGTCTTCCTCGCCACCGATCTGATTCTGCTCGCGCCCAATCCGGGGCAGATCGTCGAGCACCTCAAGCTGGATTTCGGCCAACGCTACAGCGCCGGTGAGTCGGCGCGGGCAATCAAGTCCGATCCCCAATTCATCGAAACCCGCGAGCATGTCCTGGCCCGCGTATTTTCTCAGCGTCAGGCCATTGCGGAGCAACGGGCATGAGCAAATTCCAGTCGCCCCCTGTGACCGAAGCACTCATTCAGCCTTCGGCGCCTCGAGTGAAGGCCCCCTCCTCGCACCGAACCTTGAGCACGCGCAGTATCAGCGTACTCACCCTGGTGGCCTTGCTCGGCGCCTGGTGGCTGGTGACGGCATTCGAATGGGTCGAACCGCTGTTCCTGCCGCCACCTTCGGCCGTGCTGGGCAAAGCCTGGCTGCTGATGACCCAGGGCTATATGGAATCCACCCTCTGGCAGCATTTGGG
>CAURWS010000039.1:0-13645 GCA_963528485.1 uncultured Pseudomonas sp.
CCGCTGAGGAGCAGCGTATGAGTGGTCCGGGCAAAGCCAACGATCTGTTGGCGCAACTCCCCAAGACCGGCAAGGGCTTGCCGCCCGTGCATCTGTGGAATCCCGATTTCTGTGGCGATATCGACATGCGTATCGCCCGTGACGGCACCTGGTTCTACCTGGGCACGCCGATTGGTCGCAAGCCGATGGTGCGCCTGTTTTCCACCATCATTCGTCGCGATGGCGATGACTACTTCCTGATCACCCCGGTCGAGAAGGTCGGCATCACGGTCGACGATGCGCCCTTCGTGGCGGTGCTGCTGGAGGTGGAAGGCGAGGGCGAGTCTCAGGTCCTGCGTTTCACCACCAACGTTGACGACACGGTAGAGGCGAGCGCCGAGCATCCGTTGCGCGTCAGCATTGATCCGGCGACTCAGGAGCCTGCGCCTTACGTGCATGTGCGCAGCAACCTTGAAGCGCTGATTCATCGCAACGTCTTCTATCAACTGGTCGATCTGGCGGTCAGCCGCGAAATCGACGGCCAGCGCTGGCTGGGTGTCTGGAGCCATGGCGAGTTCTTTCCCGTCGGGCTTGAGCCCTGACGCCTCACGGTGGACAGTCTTCCTTGTGGCCAGGTCAATTGCCTGGCTTTCAACTCGCGGTTAAAGTGCCGCCCCCCGATTTTTCTGAGGTTTTTGCATGAGCCAGTCCTTTGATATCGCCGTGATCGGCGCCACCGGTACTGTCGGCGAAACCATCGTCCAGATCCTTGAGGAGCGCAACTTCCCGGTGGGCGAGTTGCACCTGCTGGCCAGTTCCGAATCCGCTGGCAGCTCGGTGGCCTATCGCGGCAAGAACGTGCGCGTGCGTGAGGTCGACGCGTTCGATTTCACCAAGGTGCAAATCGCCTTCTTCGCCGCAGGCCCGGCTGTGACTCGCAGCTTTGCCCCGCGCGCGACTGCCGCCGGTTGCGCGGTCATCGACCTGTCGGGCGGACTGCCGGTGGAGCAAGCGCCGAACGTGGTTCCCGAGGTCAACGGCGCGCTGCTGGCGACACTCGCCAAACCTGTTCAGGTTGCCTGCCCAAGCCCGGCGGCGGCTGCATTGGCGATGGTGTTGGGGCCGATGCGCAGTTTGCTGGAGGTGCAGCGGGTGAGTGTCACGGCGTGCCTGGCGGTGTCCAGCCAGGGCCGTGAAGGCGTGACTGAACTGGCGCGTCAGACCGCCGAGCTGCTCAACGTGCGTCCGCTGGAACCCCGCGTGTTTGACCGCCAAATGGCCTTCAACGTCCTCGCTCAGGTGGGTACGCCTGACGCGCAAGGCCATGTGTCACTTGAAAAACGTCTGGTCAGCGAGTTGCGCGAGTTGCTGGGGCTGCCTTTAATCAAGGTCGGCGCGAGCTGCATTCAAGTCCCGGTGTTCTTTGGCGATAGCCTGAGTGTGTCAGTGCAGACCGCAGCCAAGGTCAACCTTGCAGCGGTCAGTGCGGCGCTGGATTCGGCTGACGGCATCGATCTGGTGGATGCCGGGGATTACCCGACGCCGGTCGGCGATGCGGTCGGGCAGGACGCTGTCTATGTAGGACGTTTGCGCAGCGGGATCGACGACGACTGTGAGCTTGGTTTCTGGGTCACGTCGGACAACGTGCGCAAGGGTGCGGCGCTCAACGCTGTGCAGGTGGCTGAATTGTTGATAAAAGATGTTGCGTAAAAGATACTTGCCAACAATTCAAAGAATCATTCGAGCTGTGGCGTGTCGAAACGCCCTACGCCCTAGCAGGCTTTATCTTCTCGGTTGCCGGGGAAATTTTACACAAGGGATGGGCTATGGTTCAGGTTCGTAAACTGGTTTTAGCAATCGCTGCAGCCTCGGCGTTGTCATCGGGGATGGCTCAGGCGCTTGGCCTCGGTGGCTTGACCGTCAAGTCGAGCCTGAATCAACCGCTGCTGGCCGAAATCGAACTCACGCAGGTGCAAGACCTCAACTCCGCGCAGGTGGTGCCGAGTCTGGCCACGTCTGCGGAGTTCGCGCAGGCAGGCGTCGGGCGCATGCCGATCCTCGATGATCTGGTGTTTACCCCGGTGGTCAACCCTGGCGGCAAGAGCGTGCTGCGCATCACCTCGACCAAACCCATCCGAGACCCTTACGTGAAATTCCTCGTGCAGGTGCTCTGGCCAAACGGCCGTGCGCTGCGCGAATACAGCCTGTTGCTCGATCCGCCGAAGGTGTCGCCACAGGCCGCTGCTGCTGCGACTGCGCAGTTGCCTTCGACGGCGCCGGCCACCGCGCCTGCTCAGGCGCCGGCCGCCCAGACGCCGCCACCGGCCGCGCCTGCCCCGGCTCCAGCCGCTGCGCCAGAACCCAACTACACCCAGTACACCACCGCCAACAACGATACGTTGTGGGAAATCGCCGAGCGCGTGCGCAACGGCGGGACGGTTCAGCAGACCATGCTGGCGATTCAGGCGCTCAACCCGGACGCCTTCATCGCAGGCAACATCAACCGCTTGAAAAAGGGCCAGGTGTTGCGCCTGCCTTCGCCGCAGGAAGCGACCGCACTGCCGCAGCCGCGCGCGGTCGCGGAAGTCGCTGAGCAGAACCGTGCATGGCGTGAAGGCCGTCGCTTGTCGGCGGGCGCGCGTCAGGTCGATGCCACCCGTCGTGAGCGTGCTGGCGCTGCCCCTGCGCAAATCGACGCCAAGGACAACCTGAGCCTCGTGGCTGCCAACGCCAAGCCCGGCGCCAAAGGTGCTTCGGGTGATGCGGAACTGGCCAACAAACTGGCCGTGACCCAGGAAAATCTCGACAGCACTCGCCGCGACAACGCCGAGCTGAAAAGCCGCATGGGCGATCTGCAGAGCCAGCTCGACAAACTTCAGCGCCTGATCGAACTGAAGAACGACCAACTGGCCAAGATGCAGGCCGCCGGGGCAGCGGTTCCGCCACCTGTGGATAACGCCAGCGGCACGGTCAGCCCGAACAGCGTGACCAATCCGAACAACGCTGCCAACCCTGCCATGCCGGCGCAGATCGTGCCGCCGCCTGCTGCGCCGGACACCGCTGGCAAGCCGCCGAACGAAATCGCCCCGGAAGACGCGCTGCCGGTCGAAGGTGCCAACGTCACCGCCGCGACCCCGGATCAGCCACTGGCCGTGCAACCGGATGCCGCAGCCAACCCTGACAACCAGAGCGCGCTGGACAAGATCCTTGCCAGCCCGATGCTGCTGGGCCTGATCGGTGGCGCAGCGGTGCTGGTCTTGCTGTTGCTGGTCTTGCTGATGGTGCGTCGCCGCAATGCGATTCTTGAGGCGGAAAGACACCGGCAGATGGCTCGTGCGCTGTCGGAAGAGTCCGACTTCGCCTCTGACATGAACATGCCCGAAAGCAGTTTCGAGGGTCTGGAGGTTCCTCCGCCCACGGTAAAGCCGGCACCGCTGGCGGCCGTCATCATTGAGCCGACCCGCGAACGACCAACCGACGTACTCGTTCAGGCTGAAATCCACATCGCCTACGGTCGCACCAATCAGGCCGCAGCGTTGCTGGAAGAAGCCATCAAGCAAGAGCCTGAGCGCAGTGAGTTGCGCCTCAAACTAATGGAAATCTACGCCCAGCAGGACAACAAGTCCGGCTTCGTTGCTCAGGAGCGTCAACTGATTGCTACGGGCAAGAACCATGCTGAAGTCGAGCAACTGAAGACCCGTTACCCGGCCATGGCAGTCGCTGCTGCGGCCGCCGCCGGTGTTGCAGCGGCGGCGGCATTGGCCGCAGAGATGGACGCCAAGTACGTCGAAGACCTGCTGACCGACAAGCAAGAGCCTGAAGCGCCTGCGCCGGTGGTGGAGCCTGCTGCAGAGCCTGTCGTCGAGACGCCAGACGATTTCGATAACGCGTTCGACCTGAGTCTGGACGATCTGGAAGCGGCCTCGCCAACCGAAGTGCCGGATCACAGCGCCCCTGTGGCCGACGCCGGGTTTGACGAGCTGGATCTGGATGCACCGTTTGGTGGTTCGACGCCGGATGATCTGGATTTCGACGCCATCCTGCGCGAGCAGACCGAAGCCAAGTCTGCCGAGCCGACCGATCTGGACGATTTCGACCTGAACCTGGCGGAAGAAGAGCCGGGCCTCAAGGCTGAAGACGAGGCCCTGTTGGGCGTGGGCATGGAAGACGAACTGCGCGACCTGCCGGCGTTTGAGGAAACGGCCGACCTGGGCGCCAGCAAGCCTGGCTTGAACGACGAGCTTGAGCTGCCGGACGATTTCGATCTGTCGCTGGCCGATGAGATGGAAACCGATCAGGCTTCTCAGGCTTTCGCGTCCGAGATCGATGATGTCAACGCCGAACTCGAGCGTCTATCGCAAAGCCTGGAACAACCACCCATCGCCAAGCCGTTCGACGATGCGCCGACCTTCAACGAAGACGATGCGCTGCTGGCCGATGACAACGAGCCAGAATTCGACTTCCTGTCCGGTACCGATGAGGCCGCCACCAAACTGGATCTGGCGCGGGCCTACATCGAAATGGGCGACGCTGACGGCGCGCGCGACATCCTCGATGAGGTCGTGGCCGAAGGTGACGACGGGCAGAAGAGCGAAGCGCGCGAGATGCTGTCGCGTCTGACCTGATTCGCTTGCAGGCACCCTTGAAAACGACCGCTTCGGCGGTCGTCTTCGTTAGTGTCGCCTTCGCCAGACCACTGCCAATGGCGTCTTTTTCCGCCATCCGTATAATGGCCGCCCTTGCGCACATCCACAGGCTTTAAGCACTTGGCAATCATCGACACCGAGGCAGAGACAGCGGCCGCCGAAATGGCTGCCGAAGGTTATTTCAGAATCGCACTGGGCGTGGAGTACAAAGGCTCGCGCTACAGCGGTTGGCAGCGCCAGACCAGCGGCGTGCTGACCGTCCAGCAAACCCTGGAAGACGCCTTGTCCAGAGTGGCGGACTCGCCGGTCTCGCTAATGTGCGCCGGTCGCACCGATGCGGGCGTGCATGCCTGCGGTCAGGTGGTGCACTTCGACACCCAGGCGGTGCGCAGCATGAAAGCCTGGACCATGGGCGCCAACATCAACTTGCCCCATGATGTCAGCGTCACTTGGGCCAAAGAGATGCCTGCGCATTTTCACGCACGCTTCAAGGCCATCGCCCGTCGTTACCGCTACGTGATCTACAACGATCAGATTCGCCCCGCGCACCTGGGCCAGGAAATCACCTGGAACCACCGTCCGCTGGACGTCGAGCGCATGGCGCTGGCGGCCGAATATCTGGTGGGCACTCACGACTTCAGCGCTTTTCGCGCCGGTCAGTGCCAGGCCAAGTCGCCGATCAAGCAGATCCACCACCTGCGCGTGACGCGTCACGGCAGGATGATTGTCATCGACATTCGCGCCAACGCGTTTTTGCACCACATGGTGCGCAACATCGCCGGCGTGCTGATGACCATCGGGGCAGGGGAGCGGCCGATCGAGTGGGCCAGTGAAGTGCTCGAAAGTCGCGTGCGGCGGACCGGCGGGGTCACAGCGCATCCATTTGGTCTGTATCTGGTGCAGGTCGAGTACCGCGACGAATTTCCGTTGCCGGAGCGCTACATCGGGCCGCACTTTCTTACAGGCTTCACGGAACTTGGCGGCTGACGCCCGGAATAGCATTTGCTAACATCCGGGACTTTCGCAAGGCTTGAGGTATTCACTACATGTCAGCCGTTCGCAGCAAGATCTGCGGGATTACCTGCATAGAAGATGCGCTGGCCGCTGTCGATGCGGGAGCCGATGCCATCGGCTTCGTGTTTTACCCCAAGAGTCCGCGGGCCGTCACCCCCGAGCAGGCGCAGGCGATCATCGCCCAATTGCCGCCGTTCGTGAGCACGGTGGGACTGTTCGTCAATGCCGAGCGTGAAGCGCTCAAGGCACTGCTCGATACCGTTCCTTTGGACCTCATTCAATTTCACGGCGATGAAACCCCGGAGCAGTGCGAAGGCTATCATCGCCCCTGGATCAAAGCCCTGCGCGTGCAGGCCGGTGACGATATCGCCGCCAGCTGCGATCTGTACCACAAGGCCAGCGGCATTCTGCTGGACACCTACGTCGCGGGCGTCCCGGGTGGCACCGGCGAAACTTTCGACTGGGCATTGATTCCAAAACAGCTGAGCAAGCCGATCATTCTGGCGGGCGGGCTCACGTCGGCTAACGTCTCCCAAGCCATCGCCCAGGTGCGTCCTTATGCAGTGGACGTCAGTGGCGGGGTCGAGCGGGCCAAGGGGCTGAAGGATCACGACAAGATTCGTGCATTCATGAGTGCGGTCCACGGCGCGTAAGCGTTTTTTTCGCGGCCGCGAGGCGTAGATGTGACGGCAGACAGGCGGTCGCCGTCCACTAGCCTGCGACCGCAGAATGCGGGCCGCCATAAATTGAACAGGCGAAGACGTGCAAGCGTTTCGCTGCAACAGGTAAAGGGCAGTATCAAGGCATCGTTCTTGCGGCAGGTCAGGCGCTGGCGCCGATCGTTGCAGGGCGTTGCGATGCTGCACATGAATTGGGTTTAAGGGCATGCGCGTGGCACTGATTGCCATCGCGTTCACGCCACCGGTACTGGAGAGAGAAAGCATGAGCAACTGGTTGGTAGACAAACTGATCCCTTCGATCATGCGTTCCGAGGTCAAGAAAAGCTCGGTACCTGAAGGCTTGTGGCACAAGTGCCCGTCTTGCGAAGCGGTGCTTTATCGTCCCGAGCTTGAGAAGACCCTGGACGTCTGCCCGAAATGTAACCACCACATGCGTATCGACGCCCGCGCGCGTCTGAACATCTTCCTGGACGTCGAAGGCCGTCAGGAAATCGGTGCCGATCTGGAGCCGGTTGACCGCTTGAAATTCCGCGACAGCAAGAAATACAAGGATCGCCTGACCGCTGCCCAGAAGCAGACCGGCGAAAAAGACGCCCTGATCTCCATGAGCGGTACCCTGTTGGGCATGCCGGTCGTGTGCAGCGCCTTCGAATTCTCGTTCATGGGCGGTTCCATGGGCGCCATCGTTGGCGAGCGCTTCGTTCAGGCGGCCAACTACGCACTGGAAAAACGCTGCCCTATGATCTGCTTCGCCGCTTCCGGCGGTGCGCGCATGCAGGAAGCGCTGATCTCCCTGATGCAAATGGCCAAGACTTCGGCCGTGCTGGCGCGTCTGCGTGAAGAAGGCCTGCCGTTCATTTCTGTGCTGACCGACCCGGTCTACGGTGGTGTTTCCGCCAGTCTCGCGATGCTGGGCGACGTGATCGTTGCCGAGCCCAAGGCGCTGATCGGTTTCGCCGGTCCTCGCGTGATTGAGCAGACCGTTCGCGAAAAACTGCCGGAAGGCTTCCAGCGCAGCGAGTTCCTGCTGGATCACGGCGCGATCGACATGATCATCGCCCGTGGCGAGCTGCGTCAGCGTCTGGGCAATATCCTGGCGCAGATGATGGGCCTGCCGACGCCGAAGTTCGTCGCACCGAAGCTCGAGCCAATCGTGGTTCCACCGGCTCCGGCCAACATATGACCGCACGCTCTCTGAGCGACTGGCTCAGCTACCTGGAGCAACTGCACCCTTCGGCCATCGACATGGGGCTGGATCGCTCGCGTCAGGTAGCGCTGCAGGCTGGCTTGAGTCGCCCGGCGCCGCGTGTCGTCACCGTCACCGGCACCAACGGCAAGGGTTCGACCTGCGCGTTTGTCGCCTCGTTGCTGCAGGCGCAGGGTCTCAAGGTTGGCGTCTACAGCTCGCCGCATCTGGTGCGCTACAACGAGCGTGTGCAGATTGCGGGCGTTGAAGCCACCGACGCACAGTTGTGTCAGGCCTTCGAGGTCATCGAAAAGGCGCGTGCCGATGTCTCGCTGACGTATTTCGAGATGGGCACGCTGGCGGCGTTCTGGCTGTTCGAGCAGGCGGCGCTGGATGCCGTGGTGCTGGAAGTCGGCCTGGGCGGGCGTCTGGATGCGGTAAACCTGATCGATGCCGACATGGCGCTGGTCACCAGCATTGGTGTCGATCACGCCGAATGGCTGGGCAATACCCGTGAATCCGTTGCGTTCGAGAAGGCCGGTATCTTCCGCGAAGGGCGTCCTGCCCTGTGCGGCGATATCGACCCGCCGCAGCCTCTGCTGGATCAGGCTAACGCATTGAAGTGCCCGCTTTCGCTGCGTGGCACTGATTTCGACCTGTCCATTGAGGCCGCGAGCTGGAACTGGTTCGGCACCGACGCCAAGAGCCAGCGCGTTGAATTGCGCGATCTGCCGCTGCTCGATCTGCCGATGCAAAACGCTGCACTGGCTTTGCAGGCCTATCTCTCGCTCGGCTTGCCTTGGCAAGACGCGGCGATTCGACAGGCCTTGCTCGATACGCGGGTGACCGGTCGTCTCGATCGTCGTACCTTCGAATGGCGGGGCAAGCAATTGCACGTCTTGTTGGATGTAGGCCACAACCCTCATGCGGCGGTGTTTCTGGCCCAGCGCCTGAATCAGCGCCCGGTGTCGGGCAAGCGCCTTGCCGTGTTCGGTCTGCTCAACGACAAGGACCTGGATGGCGTGCTCGGCGAGCTGACCGGCTGCTTCAGCAGTTGGGCGGTTGCACCGCTGTCAACCCCGCGCAGCCGCTCCGAGCAGGAAATTGCCCAGGCCTTGCAGAACCTTGGCGCCGTCGTGACGTCCTATCCCGATGTCGCGCAGGCCCTTGAGGCTCAATGCGCGCAGGCGACAGCCGATGATGAAATCGTGCTGTTCGGGTCTTTTTATTGCGTAGCCGAGGCCCTGGAATGGCTTGCTGGCGCGTCACGGAGGAAGTGACACATGGCTTTGCTGGATAAGGCGTACAAACAGCGGATGGTCGGCGCTTTGGTGTTGATCGCCATCGCGGTGATCTTCCTGCCGATGCTGTTTTCGCGTCAGGACGAAGCCCGCCACGTACAGGTGGACGCGCCTGCTGCGCCGCAAGCGCCTGCCGTGGCGCCGATCAAGGTCGAGCCGGTGTCGGTTCCCGAGCAGCAACCGCTGCCACAGGAGCCTGTACCGACCGATGAAGAGCTGACTCAGCCGTCGCGTCCAGCCGTCAACCAGCAGCCACCGTCGATGCCAATCGCTCCAGCGCCTGCTCCGGCCAAGCCTGCGGCAGCGGCGCCGACTGTCAAAACGACGCCTGTGCCCCTGCCGCAAAAACCGGCGGCGCCTGCCGCTGCACCTGCATCGCCTCCAGCGCTGGCTGCCGACACCAATCGGGTCGATGCCAATGGCCTGTCGATCACCTGGGCTGTTCAGGTGGCCAGCCTGTCCAACCGGGCCAACGCCGACAACCTGCAAAAGACCTTGCGCAGCCAGGGCTATAACGCCTACATCCGCACCTCCGACGGCGTGAACCGGGTATTCGTCGGGCCGCTGATCGAGCGTGCTGAAGCTGACCGCCTGCGTGATCAGCTGAACAAGCAGCAGAAGCTCAACGGCATCGTCGTGCGCTTCGTGCCTGAGCGTAAGTAATCAGCAAAGGCGGCGCTTGCCGCCTTTTTATTTATGCAAAGTCCAATAGTTCGCCTTAATTGGCGACTACCCTCAATCGCTGCTTACCGCCGGGCGAGCGCTCTGCTAAAATGCGCCGCCTCATCAGTCTGTAGGCTGCAACGTGTCATTTACTCCGGTTGACTGGGCGATCATTGCGATTGTCGCCATCTCCGCTTTGATCAGTCTCAAGCGCGGCTTCGTCAAGGAAGCGCTGTCCTTGCTGACCTGGATCATCGCAGGTGTCGTGGCCTGGATGTTTGGCGGTTCGCTGGCCCAGTATCTGGTCAATTACATCGAAACACCTTCGGCACGCGTGATTGCGGGCTGCACCATTCTTTTCGTCGCCACGCTGTTGGTCGGCGCCATGGTCAACTTTCTGATCGGGGAACTGATTCGCGTCACCGGGTTGTCCGGGACCGATCGTTTTCTGGGTATGGTTTTCGGCGCTGCGCGCGGAGGCCTGCTGGTCGTAGTTGCGGTAGGGCTGCTGAGCCTGGGCCCGGTACAACAGGATCAATGGTGGCAGCAGTCTCGACTGCTGCCACAGTTCGTGATGGTCGCTGACTGGTCGAAAAACCTGATTCTCGGGATGTCCAGCAAGTGGCTAGCCAGCGGGGTCAGCGTACCTGTTGATATCCCGTTCAAGGATCATCTCCTGCCGTCGGTAACGCCGCAGGATGTGATCGGTAAATCCAGTTCCACTAAGTAGGGGTTGTGTCGCATGTGTGGCATCGTCGGTATCGTCGGCAAGTCGAACGTCAATCAGGCGCTGTATGACGCGCTCACCGTCCTCCAGCACCGCGGCCAGGACGCTGCCGGTATCGTGACCAGCCATGATGGCCGGTTGTTCCTGCGCAAGGACAACGGTCTGGTCCGTGACGTCTTCCAGCAGCGCCATATGCAGCGCCTGGTCGGTCACATGGGCATCGGTCACGTACGTTATCCAACAGCGGGCAGCTCGACTTCGGCCGAAGCCCAGCCGTTCTACGTCAACTCGCCGTATGGCATCACGCTGGCGCACAACGGCAACCTGACCAACGTCGAGCAACTGGCCAAGGAGATCTACGAATCTGACCTGCGCCACGTCAACACCAACTCCGACTCGGAAGTGTTGCTCAACGTGTTCGCCCACGAGCTGGCCGTTCGCGGCAAGCTGCAGCCGACCGAAGAAGACATCTTCGCCGCCGTGACCGACGTGCATAACCGCTGCCGTGGTGGCTACGCGGTCGTCGCCATGATCACCGGCTACGGCATCGTCGGTTTCCGCGACCCGGACGCCATTCGCCCGATCGTGTTCGGCCAGCGTCACACCGACGAAGGCGTCGAGTACATGATCGCCTCCGAAAGCGTGTCCCTGGACGTGCTGGGCTTCACCCTGATCCGTGACCTGGCCCCGGGCGAAGCGGTGTACATCACCGAAGATGGCAAACTGCACACCCGTCAGTGCGCGGCCAACCCGAAATACGCCCCGTGCATCTTCGAACACGTCTACCTGGCGCGTCCGGATTCGATCATCGACGGCATCTCGGTCTACAAGGCGCGCCTGCGCATGGGCGAGAAGCTGGCCGACAAGATCCTGCGCGAGCGTCCGGACCACGACATCGACGTGGTCATACCGATTCCCGACACTAGCCGCACCGCCGCGCTGGAACTGGCCAACCACCTGGGCGTCAAGTTCCGCGAAGGCTTTGTGAAGAACCGCTACATCGGCCGTACCTTCATCATGCCGGGCCAGGCGGCGCGCAAAAAATCCGTGCGCCAGAAGCTCAACGCCATCGAGCTGGAATTCCGCGGCAAGAACGTGATGCTGGTGGACGACTCGATCGTGCGCGGCACCACCTGCAAGCAGATCATCCAGATGGCCCGCGAAGCCGGCGCCAAGAACGTGTATTTCTGCTCCGCGGCCCCGGCCGTACGCTTTCCTAACGTCTACGGCATCGACATGCCGAGTGCTCACGAGCTGATCGCGCACAACCGTACCACCCAGGACGTGGCCGACCTCATCGGTGCCGACTGGCTGGTCTATCAGGATCTTACCGACCTGATTGAAGCGGTCAGCGGCAGCAAGAAGATCAAGATCGACAACTTCGATTGCTCGGTCTTCGACGGCAAGTACGTGACCGGTGACATCGACGAGCATTACCTGAACAAGATCGAGCAGGCGCGTAACGACGCCTCCAAGGTCAAGAATCAGGCTGTCAGTGCGATCATCGATCTGTACAACAACTAATTCAGGCAAGTGATCAGATAAGGAGCAGGCGGCATGACTCAGAAATGGGATGCCGGTCGACTGGACAGCGATCTGGAAGGCGTGGGTTTCGATACCCTCGCCGTACGCGCTGGTCAGCACCGTACGCCGGAGAGCGAACACAGCGATCCACTGTTTTTCACCTCGAGCTACGTGTTTCGCACAGCTGCCGACGCGGCCGCGACCTTCGCCGGTGATCAGCCGGGTAACGTCTACTCGCGCTACACCAACCCGACCGTGCATGCGTTCGAAGAGCGCATTGCCGCACTGGAGGGTGGCGAGCAGGCTGTGGCGACGTCCACCGGCATGTCGGCGATCCTGGCAACCGTGATGAGCCTGTGCAGCGCCGGCGATCACGTGCTGGTGTCCAAGAGCGTGTTCGGCTCGACCATCAGCCTGTTCGAGAAGTACTTCAAGCGCTTTGGTGTGCAGGTCGACTACGTTCCGCTGGCGGAGTTGTCCGGCTGGGACGCGGCGATCAAGCCCAACACCAAGTTGCTGTTCGTCGAATCGCCGTCCAACCCGCTGGCCGAGCTGGTCGACATTGCCGCACTGTCCGAGATTGCTCACGCCAAGGGCGCGATGCTGGTCGTCGACAACTGTTTCTGCACCCCGGCCTTGCAGCAACCGCTGCGCATGGGGGCTGACGTGGTCGTCCATTCGGCCACCAAATTCATCGACGGCCAGGGCCGCGCGATGGGGGGCGTAGTGGTCGGTCGCAGTGAGCAGATGAAGGAAGTCGTCGGTTTTCTGCGCACTGCCGGCCCAAGCCTGAGCCCGTTCAACGCCTGGCTGTTCCTCAAGGGCCTCGAAACCCTGAAGGTGCGCATGCGTGCCCACTGCGAAAGCGCGCTGGAACTGGCGCAATGGCTGGAACAGCAGGACGGCATCGAGAAGGTGCATTACGCCGGTCTCGAAAGCCATCCGCAGCACGAACTGGCCAAGCGTCAGCAGAAGGCGTTCGGTGCGGTTGTGAGTTTTGAAGTCAAGGGTGGCAAAGAGGGCGCCTGGCGCTTCATCGACGCTACGCGACTGATTTCGATCACCGCCAACCTGGGCGACACCAAAACCACCATCACCCATCCGGGCACCACCTCCCACGGCCGTCTGTCGCCGCAGGAGCGTGAAGCCGCCGGTATTCGCGACAGCCTGATCCGGGTTGCCGTGGGTCTGGAAGACATTGCCGACCTCAAGACCGACCTGTCGCGTGGTCTGGCTGCGTTGTGAGTGATGTCGTGAGCGAGTTGACGATGGACACCGCCAGCGTGCACAACGGCCGGGTCGCGCTGGTCACCGGCGCTGCACGGGGAATCGGGCTGGGCATCGCTGCCTGGCTCATCACCGAAGGCTGGCAGGTCGTGCTGACCGACGTTGATCGGCAGCGCGGGGAGACCGTGGCCGGTGTGCTGGGCGAAAACGCCTCGTTCATCGCCATGGACGTCTCCAGCGAAGAGCAGGTGGCCAGCGGCGTTGCCGATGTTCTCGGCATGTTCGGTCGCCTGGATGCGCTGGTCTGCAACGCTGCAGTGGCCGATCCGCGCAACACCGTGCTGGAAAGTCTTGGCCTTGCTCACTGGAACCGTGTGTTGGCCGTCAACCTGACCGGCCCCATGTTGCTCGCCAAACACTGTGCGCCTTATTTGCGCGCTCATGGCGGCAGCATCGTCAACTTGAGCTCGACCCGCGCGCGACAGTCCGAACCCGATACCGAGGCTTATGCCGCGAGCAAGGGCGGTCTGCTGGCCCTCACTCACGCGCTGGCCATGAGCCTGGGGCCGCAGGTGCGGGTCAACGCAGTCAGCCCTGGCTGGATCGACGCCCGTGATCCTTCACAGCGCCGCGCCGAGCCGTTGTCCGACGCCGATCATGCGCAGCATCCGGCGGGCAGGGTAGGGACGGTGGAAGAC
>CAURWS010000040.1:0-13491 GCA_963528485.1 uncultured Pseudomonas sp.
CGATATCGGTGTGTCAGGCAACATCAGGCCGCCTGAAAGATTGCAATCGCGGGCAAGCGCGCTCCTACAAGGGCGTTTGCTCCAGCCATAGCGCAGATCAATTAGACCTGGGCGCCAATCTGCCCGATCATGCCCGCCGCGCCATCCACACCCAAAGAGAGAACCGCCATGAGTAAAGCCAAAAAACGGCCAAACAAGGCCAAATCCATCATCGCCCAGCCCATGTTCCGCAGCCGTCAGGAACGCCCGGCCAAAGGCAAAGGCAGCTACCGCCGCGAAGCCTCCCAGCAAAACTGGGAGGCTTCTTGCGTTATGGCGGCCTGAAAAACACTTCCGGTTACTGACCGGCGCCCCGCCGACAGGGCCGACATGTTAAGGTCTTCACCTTACGGTTTATCCCTGTGGACCCCAGAATGCCCTTTAGCTTTCCCCGTCGTTGGCATGTCCGCCAGCTGATCGCCGCTTCCAGCCTTCTCGTACTGGTCGCCTGTGCGGAGCAACCCACCGCTGCCGTCGCCACCCCGCTTCAAGCCGCTCCCCTTAACGTCGCCAAAGCCGCCCCTGTCGCTTCCAATGCGGTCGCGCAACCGGACGACAGCAATTTCGAAATCCAGCCTGCGATGAGCTTTGCCGAATGGCAGTCGATGTTCCGCGCCCAGGCGCTGGCCGCCGGCATTCGTCCAGACGTATTCGACCGGGCCTTCGCAGGCGTGACGCCGGACATGAGTGTGGTCAAGGCCGACCGCAGCCAGCCTGAGTTCACGCGGCCAGTCTGGGAATACCTCGACGGCGCGATCTCGCCTGTGCGCGTGCGCAAGGGCCAGGCCCTGCTGGCGCAGTATTCGGACGTGCTCAATGCCATCGAACAGCGCTATGGCGTCGACCGTCAGGCGCTGGTTGCGGTATGGGGCATGGAAAGCAGCTTCGGGCAGTTCCAGGGCACGCAACGGGTGATCCGCTCCCTGGCGACCCTGGCCTACGAAGGCCGTCGCCCGCAATTCGCTCAGGACCAATTGATTGCCGCCTTGCAGATCATTCAGCACGGCGACATCGACGCCCAGAGCATGCTCGGTTCGTGGGCAGGCGCGATGGGGCAGACGCAGTTCATTCCCACCACCTACAACACCCATGCCGTGGACTTCGATGGCGACGGCCGACGGGACATCTGGAATTCGCCTACGGACGCCCTGGCCTCGACCGCGCACTACCTGCAGAGCTCCGGCTGGCAGAAAGGCCAGCCGTGGGGCTTCGAAGTGCTGCTGAATCAGGGCTTCGATTACGCCCTGGCCGACGCTTCGACGCGCAAGACCATTGCCGAATGGCAGCAACTGGGCCTGAAACTGCCCAATGGCGCCGCCCTGCCCGCCAACCTGCTCCAACAGCAGGCGGCACTCTTGCTGCCAGCGGGTTACAAAGGTCCGGCGTTTCTGGTGATGGACAACTTCCGCGCCATTCTGAAGTACAACAACTCCTCGTCCTACGCGCTGGGCGTCGGGCTGCTGTCTGAGCGCTTCAACGGCGGCGGGTACGTGATTGGCCAATGGCCGCGCGGCGATCGCCCTCTGAGCCGCACAGAGCGCATCGAGCTCCAGACGCTGCTGTCGGCCCGTCAGTACGACGCGGGCGCGCCGGACGGCATCATCGGCGCCAATACCCGCAAGGCCATCCGCAGCGCCCAGCAGTCATTTGGCTGGCCCGCTGATGGTTATCCGACGCAGGAATTGCTGCAGAATCTGCGCAAGCCCTAGAGCCAAGACCGCACAAACAAAAACGGGCCGGATATCACTATCCGGCCCGTTTTTTGTTTTGCGAGCAGTTCCGCAGCAATCAGCCCGCAGTCAGCAATGACTTGGTCAGCTTGGCCTGCTCGTCAGCGTGGTACGAAGAACGCACCAACGGACCCGACGCGACGTTCTTGAAGCCCATCTTATAGCCTTCCTCGGCGAACCAGGCGAAGGTGTCAGGGTGCACGAAGCGCTGTACCGGCAAGTGGTTGCGGGACGGCTGCAGGTACTGGCCCAGGGTCAGCATGTCGATGTTGTGCTCGCGCATGCGCTGCATCACTTCGATCACTTCTTCGTCGGTTTCGCCCAGGCCCAGCATCAGACCGGATTTGGTCGGCACGTGCGGGACCATTTCCTTGAAGCGCTTGAGCAAAGTCAGCGACCACTGGTAGTCCGAACCCGGACGCGCGGCCTTGTAAAGACGTGGCACGGTTTCCAGATTGTGGTTGAACACGTCTGGCGGGGTCGCAGCGGTGATTTCCAGCGCGATGTCCATGCGGCCACGGTAGTCGGGAACCAGGGTTTCCAGCTGCACGTTCGGCGACAGCTCGCGGATTTCGCGGATGCAATCGGCAAAGTGCTGGGCACCGCCGTCACGCAGGTCGTCGCGGTCAACCGAGGTGATCACCACGTACTTGAGCTTCAGGTCAGCGATGGCGACGGCCAGGTTCTTCGGCTCGTCCACATCCAGCGCTTTCGGACGGCCATGACCGACGTCGCAGAACGGGCAGCGACGGGTGCAGATGTCGCCCATGATCATGAAGGTCGCGGTGCCGCCGGAGAAGCACTCGCCCAGGTTCGGGCAGGACGCTTCTTCGCAGACGCTGTGCAGCTTGTGTTTGCGCAGCAGGGCCTTGATGCGGTCGACCTCGGGGGAAACCGGAATGCGGACGCGAATCCAGTCCGGTTTCTTCGGCAGTTCAACCGTTGGAATGATCTTCACCGGGATGCGCGCAACTTTTTCCGCGCCGCGCAGCTTCACGCCGGCTTCTACTTTCGGACGCGCGGCGCGCTCAGGCGTTACCACGTTCACTGTCGGTATCAGGGTTTGCACGGCATCGGCCGTCTCATGCGCAGTAGTCATATCAATCGATTCCGCCCGTTAGGGTCGTCTGCTCAGCGTAGTCGAGGTGTTTGACGAGCTGCGCGCGCAGCCGGGCACTTACCTCGGCAAATTCAATCGGGCCTGCCTGTTCGCGCAGCTGGGTCATTGCCAGTCCCGCATACCCGCAGGGGTTAATCCGTTTAAACGGGTCCAGATCCATGTCGACGTTCAGCGCCAGGCCATGAAACGAACAGCCGTTGCGGATACGAAGGCCCAGAGAGGCGATCTTCGCCCCGTCGACATAGACCCCCGGCGCTTCAGGCTTTGCGGCTGCCGTGACGCCATAACTGGCCAGCAGCGCGATGAGGCTGTGCTCGATCCGGGTCACCAACTCGCGCACACCAAAGCCCAGGCGACGCACATCCAGCAGCAGGTATGCCACCAGTTGTCCCGGGCCATGATAAGTCACTTGGCCACCGCGATCGACCTGTACCACCGGAATATCACCCGGAAGCAGTAGATGCTCGGGCTTTCCGGACTGCCCCTGGGTGAAAACGGCAGGGTGCTGGACCAGCCACACTTCATCGGGCGTGTCGCGATTGCGGCCGTCCGTGAAGCGCTGCATGGCCTGCCAGGCGGGCTCGTAGTCGATCAGTCCGAGATCGCGAAAGCCCAGACGCTCGCCCATCACAGCACCATGTGCACGAAACCTGTGGCCCGCAGCTCGCTGTTGATGTTGTACAGCTGATCCTGGTCGGTGGCCAGGATATGCAGCTGCACGGTGGTGTACTTGCCGTTGCTGCTCTGGCGCTCGTCCACGCGTTCATCGTTGATCCTGGCATGTTTGCCGACGATCTCGATGGCTTTGTCTTTGTTGCCCGCGCCGGTATCGCAGATGATCTTGATCGGATAATCGGCGCACGGAAATTCGATTTTTGGGGCTTTAACTTCGGTATCTGTCATGGCAGTAACGGCCTCGTAAGCCGGAAAACGGACAGGCCCCTGCCGCGATCAGCGACAGGGGCGTACGGAACAACAGTCAATAAGCGATCAATCTGTGATCAGTTGAACAGACTGTAGAAGAACATGCGGATGCTGTCCCACAGGCGGCGGAAGATACCACCTTCATCAACGCCGTCCATCGCGATGAGATTAGCGGTGCGCACGACCTTGTCTTCCAGCTTCACTTCAACCTGACCGATCACGTCGCCCTTGGCGATAGGCGCAACCAGTTTCGGATTGATGGTCATGCTGGCGGTGAGCTTTTTCATCTCGCCTTTGGGCATGGTCATGGACAGATCGTCAGCCAGACCGGCCTTGACCTGACGCTCGGTGCCTTTCCAGACCGGCGCCTGAGCCAGCTCGGTGCCCTTCTGGTAGAAGGTCTGGGTTTCGAAGAAGCGGAAACCGTAGGTCAGAAGCTTCTGGGTTTCAGCAGCACGGGCCTGTTCGCTGTTGGTGCCGAAGACCACGGCGATCAGACGCATGCCGTCACGAACGGCCGAGGACACCATGCAGTAACCGGCTTCTTCGGTGTGACCGGTTTTCAGACCGTCAACGGTCTTGTCGCGCCACAGCAGCAGGTTGCGGTTTGGCTGTTTGATGCCGTTCCAGAAGAATTCTTTCTGCGAGTAGATCGCGTAGTGAGCCGGGTCTTCGTGGATGATCGCGCGGGCCAGCAGCGCCATGTCGTGGGCGGTGGCGTAGTGATCAGGGTTCGGCAGACCGGTCGGGTTCATGAAGTGGCTGTTGACCATGCCCAGGTCGCCAGCGGTCTTGTTCATCATGTCGGCAAAGGCGTCTTCGCTGCCGGCGATGTGCTCGGACAGCGCCACGCTGGCGTCGTTGCCCGACTGAATGATGATGCCGTGCAGCAGGTCGCTGACGGTCACCTGGCTGCCCACCTTGATGAACATCCGCGATCCGCCGGTGCGCCAGGCGTTTTCGCTGACGGTCACAGGGTCGTTTTCGCCGATCTGGCCGCGACGGATTTCCAGGGTCGCGATGTACGCGGTCATCAGTTTGGTCAGGCTGGCCGGCGGCAGCTTCTGGTCGCCGTTGTTTTCGACCAGCACGTTACCGCTGTTGGCATCCATCAGCACATACGCCTTGGCTGCCAGTTGCGGCGCCGATGGCGTCATCTGCTCTGCCGCAAACACGGCAGGCGCGGTGAAAAGCGGGATTAAAAGGCAAAGGCGTTTTGCAAAGGTGGTGATGTTCATCCGTCTCTCGAAAATGCTAATGGGCAAACATGCCCTCGCGGGCAAAGCGGTAGTGCCAGGCTTCCCTGGCGAACGGGGCAACATTCTACAGGCGGCTGCCTAGATGGTCCCGTGAAAAGCTGCTGACATTGCATGCTCTGGCGGCAAGCTGGCTGCCTGGCAGCTTTGATTCGCCCTCGTTGCCGAGGTTCGAATCATCGATCTGTCGAATCGGAAACAGGGTCACTGATCCGATGTCACCACGCTTGGTGAGCCAAGATTGGCCGACCTTACGCTGTTTTGCAGTTGCTGGGCTTCACCCGGCGTGCCGACCGGCCCCAACCGCACGCGATAAAGCGTCTGTTGATTGCGCGCTATCGAGCTGACGAAAACCGGGGCCCGAACCATCCCGCTCAGCTTCGACCTCAGAAGTTCCGCAGCGTCCGGGTTGGCGAAGGCTCCCACTTGGAGAAACAGCCCAGACACTTGTCCGGAAGCGTTTTTTTTTGCGTCGATCGGCACCGGCGATACCGGCGCGGCGTGCTGCTGCGGTGGCGGCGTCCATTGTTCGATGGTGCCGGCCGAAGCCGTGATCACCGGTGCAGCCGGTTGAGGCTTGGGCGCCGGGCCGCTGATTGCCACTTGCGGCTGATCGAGCATCAGCGGCGCAGGCTTGCCGCGCTGAGCCCAGTACTGCGCAGGGTCGATGCCTTCAACCTTAACCCGCGCGGTACCGGTTTCGGCGTAACCGAGCTTTTTGGCGGCGGCGTAGGACAAGTCGATGATGCGATCGGAATAGAACGGCCCGCGGTCGTTGACCCGCAGAATCACCGTGCGGTTGTTGTCCAGATTGGTCACGCGCACGTAGCTGGGCAGCGGCAGGGTCTTGTGCGCCGCGCTCATGCCGTAGAGGTCATAGACCTCGCCGTTGGCGGTGTTCTGGCCATGGAATTTGGTGCCGTACCAGGAGGCGGTACCGGTTTGCACGTAACTGGCCGAATCGGTAAGCGGGAAGTAGGTTTTGCCCAGTACGGTGTAGGGGTTGGCCTTGTAGGGGCCGGTGTGCAGCGTCGGCACCGCATCAGGGATGCGCGAAACGTCGACGTCCCACCAGGGCGCGCCGTCTTTATGCGCGCGGTTGATGTCCAGGCCCGGCTGCGAGCGGATGATGTTGCCCTGCTGCGTCGGTCGACTGGTGGAACAACTGACGACCAGCAATGCCAGCGCCGCGACGGCCATCAACTGAAAGGGTTTTTGGATCGGCAATGACCGCATTACTTGACGCCCCGAGCTTGAACAAGCAGTTCAGACAGCTGATGCACGGCCATGGCGTACATCACGCTGCGGTTGTAACGCGTGATTGCGTAAAAATTCTTTAAACCCATCCAGTATTCAGGGCCATTGTCGCCTTCCAGGCGAAACGCCGTGACCGGCAAATCATCGCGCAGCGCATCATGACTTGCCCAGCCCAGGGCTCGCAACTCCCCGACGGTCTTTACCGGCTCGATTCCCGGGCTCAAACCCTCATCGACACGGTCGCCGCGCACGCTCGCCCGACTGACCACAGGCTCACCCGCGACCCAGCCGTGGCGCTTGAAATAACTGGCAACGCTACCAATCGCATCATCCGGATCGGTCCAGATGTTGATGTGGCCGTCGCCGTCGAAATCCACCGCGTAATTACGGAAGCTGCTCGGCATGAACTGCGGCAAGCCCATCGCCCCGGCATACGAGCCCTTGAGCGTCAGTGGGTCGACCTGCTCTTCGCGGGACAGCAGCAAGAACTCGCGCAGCTCCTTGCGGAAAAATTCGGCACGAGGAGGATAGTCGAAACTCAGTGTCGACAATGCATCGATTACCCGGTAATTCCCGGTATTTCGACCAAAAAATGTTTCCACGCCGATGATCGAGACGATCACCTGAGCCGGCACGCCGTACTCTTGCTCGGCACGCGCCAGCGCCACTTCGTGCTGCCGCCAGAAATCCACGCCTCGTGCGACTCGCGCATCGGTCAGGAACATCGGGCGGTAATCCTTCCACGGTTTCACGCGTTCGGCGGGCCGGGAAATCGCGTCGAGAATCGACTGTTTGCGCTCGACGTTACGAAAAACTTCGATCAGCTGCTCGCCCGCGAACCCGTAATCACGGGTCATGTCGCTGACGAACTGGGCGACTTGGGGCGAACCCTCGTAGTCACCGGCAAGCGACTCCTGCACTGAACCGAGGATGCCCATCAGACCGACCAGCGGCGCATATCGAGCAGCCCAGCCACGCACTACTTGCATTGAAAAATTCACCTTATTCAAACCTGAGCGATCCACTTGCGATGGGTATGGATCGACATCAAAACCCCAAACGCTGACAGCAGTGTCACCAGCGAAGTTCCGCCGTAGCTAATGAAGGGCAATGGCACCCCCACGACCGGCAGCAGACCGCTGACCATACCGATGTTGACGAAAACATAAACAAAAAACGTCATGGTCAGGCTGCCCGCGAGCAGCTTGCCGTAGAGCGTCTGCGCCTGCGCGGTGATGACCAGCCCGCGGCCGATGAGCGCCAGATAGATCAAAAGCAATGCGCAGATGCCCACCAGACCGAACTCCTCACCCAATACCGCGATGATGAAGTCGGTGTGGCTTTCCGGCAGGAAATCCAGGTGCGACTGGGTGCCCAGCAGCCAGCCCTTGCCGAACACGCCGCCCGAACCGATCGCCGCCTTGGACTGAATGATGTTCCAGCCGGTGCCCAGCGGGTCGCTCTCTGGGTCAAGGAACGTCAGGATTCGCTGCTTCTGGTAGTCGTGCATGAAGAAGAACCACATCGCCACCGCGACCGGCACCGCTGCGGCGATCACGCCGATGATCCAGCGCCAGCGCAGGCCGGCCATGAACAGCACGAAGGTGCCGGAGGCCAGAATCAGCAGCGAAGTGCCAAGATCCGGCTGGCGCACGATCAGAATGAACGGCAGCCCGATCAACGCCAGGCTTACCGCCACGTGCTTCAAATGCGGGGGCAAGGTACGTTTGGACAGGTACCAGGCGATGGTCGCCGGCATGATGATCTTCATGAATTCCGAGGGCTGGAAACGAATCACCCCGGGGATGTTGATCCAGCGCGTCGCTCCCATGGCGTTGTGGCCCATGACGTCCACCGCCACCAGCAGCAGTACGCCAAAGACATAGGCCACCGGCACCCAGCGCGCCATGAAACGCGGCTCCAGTTGCGCGATGACGAACATCGACACCAGACCAATGCCGAACGAGGTGGCCTGTTTGATTAAAAGGTCCCAACTCTTGCCACTGGCGGAATACAGGACAAACAGGCTGCCAGCCGCGAGGGTCAGCAGCAGAATAAGCAAGGGGCCGTCGACGTGGATTTTCTGCAGGAAAGTGGCGCGACGGCGCATCACGTCTTCGCTGGAGAGGATGCGGTCGAAATTACTCTTCACGGGCCGCGGTCTCCGGAGGCAGTGTATTGGCGGCGTATTCGGGTTTCAGACGGCCATCCGGGCCAAGCAACCAGGCATCCATGACCTGACGCACGACAGGCGCGGCGACGCCGGACCCCGATTCGCCGTTCTCGATCATCACCGCGACGACGATTTTCGGGTTATCGGCCGGCGCGAAGCCCACGAACAAGGCGTGGTCGCGATGGCGCTCCTGGACTTTCGAGCGGTCGTATTTTTCGCCTTGGCGAATGGCCACGACCTGCGCCGTACCACTCTTGCCCGCGATGCGGTATTGCGCGCCGATGGACGCCTTGCGCGCCGTACCGCGGGCGCCGTGCATCACCTGCTGCATGCCGTGGTTGACCTTCGCCCAGTCGGACGGGTCGCGCAGCACGATGTCGGGCATCGGGTTTTCATCCACCGGCTTCTGGCCTTCGATGGTCCTGGCCAGGTGCGGACGGTTCCACTTGCCCTTGTTCGCCACCAGCGCCGTCGCCTGGGCGAGCTGCAAAGGTGTGGCCTGCATGTAGCCCTGACCGATCCCGAGAATCAGCGTCTCGCCCGGGAACCAGGCCTGACGACGGGTGATGCGCTTCCAGTCGCGGGACGGCATCAGGCCCGGCGACTCTTCAAACATGTCCAGCGAGACCTTCTGCCCGATGCCGAACTTGTTCAGGTAGGCCGATAGCCGATCGATGCCGACCTTGTGCGCAAGATCGTAAAAATAGGTGTCGTTGGAGCGCATGATCGCCGTGTCGAGATCGACCCAGCCGTCACCGGTGCGGTTCCAGTTACGGTATTTGTGGTCGTAATTGGGCAGCATGTAGTAGCCGGGGTCGAACACCCGCGTGCTCGCCGTTACCACGCCCGTATCCAGCCCCGCGATGGCCACAGCTGGCTTGATGGTCGAGCCCGGCGGATACAGGCCGCGCAGAATACGGTTGAACAGCGGCCGGTCGACCGAATCACGCAGTTCGGAATAGGCCTTGAAGCTGATGCCGGTAACGAACAGATTTGGGTCGAAGCTCGGCTGACTGACCATCGCCAGCACCTCGCCCGTGCCCGGGTCCAGCGCCACCACCGCGCCTCGACGGCCGGCCAATGCAGCCTCGGCCGCTTCCTGCAACTGGATGTCGAGACTCAGGACGATGTCCTTGCCCGGCACCGGATCGGTGCGCTTGAGCACGCGCAACACGCGGCCTCGGGCGTTGGTCTCGACTTCTTCGTAGCCCACCTGACCATGCAACTCGGGCTCGTAGAAACGCTCGATGCCCGTTTTGCCCATGTGATGGGTGCCGCTGTAATTCACCGGGTCCAGCGACTTGAGCTCTTTCTCGTTGATGCGGCCCATGTAGCCAACCGAATGGGCGAAATGCGCGCCCTGCGGGTAGTGCCGGATCAACTGCGCGACCACTTCAACGCCCGGAAGGCGGAACTGGTTCACGGCAATGCGGGCGATCTGCTCTTCGGTCAGCTCGAACAGGATCGGCACCGGCTCAAACGGACGGCGCCCCTGTTTCATCCGCTTTTCGAAGATGATCCGGTCATCCGGTGTCAGCTCCAGCACTTCGATGATGGTGTCGAGCACCTTGGCCCATTCGCCGCCCGAGCGCTCGCGAGTCATGCTCAGGTTGAAGCTGGGCCGGTTGTCGGCGATCACCACGCCATTGCGGTCGAAAATCAGCCCGCGGCTCGGCGGAATCGGCTGCACATGCACCCGGTTGTTTTCCGAGAGGGTCGAGTGATAGTCGTACTGGATGACTTGCAGGAAATACAGCCGCGCCACCAGCACGCAGATCAGCACGATCACGATGCCAGCGCCGACCACGACACGGTTACGCACAAGGCGTGCGTCCTTTTCGTGATCTTTCAGGCGAATCGGCTGGGACATTTAGGGCGTGTTCACAGTGAAGGCAGCGGCGCTACTTGTGATAAGGGTGACCGGACAACACGGTCCAGGCACGATAAATCTGCTCGCCGATGAGGATGCGCACCAACGGGTGCGGCAACGTCAAAGGCGATAACGACCAACGCTGCTCGGCACGGGCACAGACTTCCGGCGCCAGCCCTTCCGGGCCGCCCACCATCAGGTTGACCGTACGCGAATCCAGACGCCAGCGGTCGAGCTCCACCGCCAGTTGCTCGGTGCTCCACGGCTTGCCATGGACCTCAAGGGTGACGATCCGCTCGCCCGGCTGCACTTTTGCCAGCATGGCCTCACCTTCCTGACGGATCAGGCGTGCCACGTCGGCATTCTTGCCTCGGGTATTGAGCGGGATTTCCACCAGCTCAAGGGCCAGTTCCGATGGCAGACGCTTGGCATACTCATGCCAACCTTCTTCCACCCACTTGGGCATGCGCGAACCAACAGCAATCAGACGCAGACGCACGATGAGCCCTTATTCGTTGCCCGGCGTGTGATGCGCGCCGCTGGCGGCACGGCTCTGCTCAGCGCCCTGCCACAGACGTTCCAGATCGTAGAACTGGCGCGCAGCGGCAGTCATCATGTGAACGATGACGTCGCCCAGGTCCAGCAGAACCCAGTCGCTTTCGCCTTTGCCTTCTTCGCCCAGAGGCTGTGCGCCCCTGGATTTGACGTTCTCGCGAACCTTGTCGAGCATCGCGTTGATCTGACGGTTCGACGTACCGGTGGCGATGACCATGTAGTCGGTCAGGCTGTGCTTGTCCTTGACGTCGATGACCAGGATGTCCTGGGCCTTGACGTCTTCCAGAGCGGCCTTGGCCAGTTCAACCAGCTCTTCGCCGGAAAGGGTGATTTTTTGCTGTGTCATAAAAAACTCATTCAGTTTCAATTGGGCGCACGGTACAGCCCGTGCGCCTCGATGTAGGCCAGTACCGCGTCTGGCACCAGAAAACGTACCGACTTACCGCTGGCCAGCAGTTGGCGGATCTGGGTGGCAGACACCGAAAGCGGCGTCTGCCAGACGAATGTAATGTGTCCGCCGGGGCCCTTGAGGGCTTTCGGATCACTGACTGCACGCGCCGCCAGCAGGTTACGCATGGCGTCCGGCGACTCGCTGTCGGCGTCCGGGCGTTGCAGCACCACGATATGGCAGTGCTCCAGCAACTCTTCCCATCGGTGCCAGGTCGGCAGCCCGCAAAAGGCATCCCATCCCAGCAACAGAAACAGCTGGTCATCGACGGCGAGTTCCGCGCGCATCGATTCCAGCGTGTCGATGGTGTAAGACGGCTTGTCCCGCGACAGTTCGCGGTCATCCACCGTCAATGGCGCCACCCCCTGCACGGCGCTACGGACCATCGCCAGACGGTCCTGCGCCGACACACTGGGCGTGTCGCGATGAGGCGGCCTGGCGCTGGGCGTCAGGCGCAACTCATCGAGTTCAAGCAGCGCGGCGACTTCCAGCGCGCCGCGCAAATGGCCGATATGGACCGGGTCGAACGTTCCGCCGAGCATGCCGATGCGTCTGGGTGAAGCCGCGCCTGCTTTCTTGCCAGGTTCAGCCTCAGCATTCGCAGCGTTGCCTGCGTGCTGGCGAAGGTCGGCCAAGTCAGGCAGGCCCCTGCCCGCGCAGTTGGCGACCGTCGCCCACGACGATGTACTTCTCGCAGGTCAGGCCTTCCAGCCCCACAGGACCACGGGCGTGAATCTTGTCGGTGGAGATGCCGATTTCAGCGCCCAGACCGTATTCGAAGCCGTCGGCAAAGCAGGTAGGCGCGTTGATCATCACCGAGCTTGAGTCGACTTCAGCCATGAAACGGCGAGTCTGAGCCTGGGAATCGGAGATGATCGCGTCGCTGTGGTGCGAGCCGTAATGGTTGATGTGCTCGATGGCCTGATCCAGACCGGTCACGACACGGATCGACAGGATCGGCGCCAGGTACTCGGTGTGCCAGTCGTCTTCGGTGGCCGGGATCGCCTCGATCAGCTCACGGGTGCGCTCGCAACCGCGCAGTTCGACGCCCTTTTCGCGGAACTGGGCAGCCATGGGCGGCAGGAAATCAGCGGCGATGGCCTGATCGACCAGCAGCGTTTCCATCGCACCGCAGATGCCGTAGCGATAAGTCTTGGCGTTGAAAGCGATGCGTTGCGCCGCAGCCAGATCGGCGTGGGCACTGACGTAGACGTGGCAGATGCCGTCCAGGTGCTTGATGACCGGCACCTTGGCTTCGCGGCTGACGCGTTCGATCAGGCCCTTGCCGCCGCGCGGAACGATGACGTCCACGTACTCGGGCATGGTGATCAGGGCGCCAACGGCGGCGCGGTCAGTGGTCTCGACGACCTGAACGACCGCAGCCGGCAGACCGGCTTCGTCCAGCCCGCGCTGAATGCAGGCGGCGATGGCGCGGTTGGAGTGAATGGCCTCGGAGCCGCCACGCAGGATGGTGGCGTTGCCGGACTTCAGGCACAGGCTGGCGGCGTCGATGGTCACGTTCGGACGCGACTCATAAATGATGCCGACCACGCCCAGCGGAACGCGCATCTTGCCGACCTGAATGCCGGACGGCTGGAAATTCATGTCACGGATGGTGCCGATGGGGTCCGGCAGACTGGCGACCTGACGCAAACCGGCGATCATGCTGTCGATGCGAGCCGGGGTCAGGGCCAGACGTTCAAGCAGGGCAGCTTCCAGACCATTGGCGCGACCGGCGGCCAGATCCTGTTCATTGGCGGCGGTCAGCTCATTGCGGGCAGCATCCAGCGCGGCAGCGGTAGCGGCCAGGGCGCGGTTTTTCTGCGCGGTGCTGGCGCGGCCGATCACGCGCGAAGCTTCGCGGGCGGCGCGACCCAGACGGGTCATGTAGTCAAGAACGGACTCAGTCATGGTCTCAGAGGTCTTGGCAAAGAGGAAAGCGGCCGATTATAGCTGTCGGGCGTGACGAACGACAGCGGCGAGGGGCGGATGGTCGATATAAGCCGGATTTGTTCGGCGAAACCATCGCCAAGCGCCTGTACATTCCTTGCAGGAGCGGGGGGGGGGGGGGGGGGGGGGGGGGGGGCGGGGGGTTTGGCTGGCGATGGGAGGGGGGGGG
>CAURWS010000041.1:0-13463 GCA_963528485.1 uncultured Pseudomonas sp.
AGACATGAGTGCAGTGATTGACGACCATGGCCAAGAAGGCCATGCCCACGGTCCCGCCAAAGGCCTGATGCGTTGGGTGCTGACCACCAACCACAAGGACATCGGCACGCTGTACCTGTGGTTCAGCTTCTGCATGTTCCTGCTCGGCGGCTCGTTTGCGATGGTGATTCGCGCCGAGCTGTTTCAGCCCGGTTTGCAGATCGTGGAACCGGCCTTTTTCAACCAGATGACCACCATGCACGGCCTGGTGATGGTGTTTGGCGCGGTGATGCCGGCGTTCGTCGGGCTGGCGAACTGGATGATCCCGTTGATGATCGGCGCGCCGGACATGGCCCTGCCGCGCATGAACAATTTCAGTTTCTGGCTGTTGCCTGCGGCGTTCCTGCTGCTGGTCTCGACCCTGTTCACGCCCGGCGGCGGGCCGAATTTCGGCTGGACCTTCTACGCCCCGCTGTCCACCACCTACGCCCCGGAGAGCGTCACCTACTTCATCTTCGCCATTCACCTGATGGGCATCAGCTCGATCATGGGCGCGATCAACGTCATCGCCACCATCCTCAACCTGCGCGCCCCCGGCATGACCCTGATGAAAATGCCGCTGTTCGTCTGGACTTGGCTGATCACCGCGTTCCTGCTCATCGCCGTGATGCCGGTGCTGGCCGGGTGCGTCACCATGATGCTGATGGACATCCACTTCCACACCAGCTTCTTCAGCGCGGCGGGCGGCGGTGATCCGGTGTTGTTCCAGCATGTGTTCTGGTTTTTCGGCCACCCCGAGGTGTACATCATGATCCTGCCCGCGTTCGGCGCGGTCAGTTCGATCATCCCGGCGTTCTCGCGCAAGCCGCTGTTCGGCTACACCTCGATGGTCTACGCCACCGCGAGCATCGCGTTCCTGTCGTTCATCGTCTGGGCGCACCACATGTTCGTGGTCGGCATTCCGCTGGCGGGCGAGCTGTTCTTCATGTACGCGACGATGCTGATCGCCGTGCCCACCGGGGTGAAGGTGTTCAACTGGATCAGCACCATGTGGCAGGGCGAACTGACCTTCGAGACGCCGATGCTGTTCGCCGTGGCCTTTGTGATCCTGTTCACCATCGGCGGTTTTTCCGGGCTGATGCTGGCCATCGCGCCGGCCGACTTCCAGTACCAGGACACCTACTTCGTGGTCGCACACTTTCACTACGTGCTGGTGCCGGGGGCGATCTTCGGGATCTTCGCCTCGGCTTATTACTGGCTGCCGAAATGGACCGGCCACATGTACGACGAAACCCTGGGCAAGCTGCATTTCTGGTTGTCCTTCATCGGCATGAACATGGCGTTCTTCCCGATGCACTTCGTGGGGCTGGCCGGGATGCCGCGGCGGGTGCCGGACTACAACCTGCAGTTCGCCGACTTCAACATGGTCTCGTCGATTGGCGCGTTCACCTTCGGCGCCACGCAGATCTTCTTCCTCTTTATCGTGATCAAGACCATCCGCGGCGGCCCGCCTGCCCCGGCCAAGCCCTGGGATGGCGCCGATGGCCTGGAATGGACGGTGCCTTCGCCCGCGCCGTACCACACCTTCCAGACGCCGCCGGAAGTGAAATAAACGAGAGCCAAACAAGATGAACGACACGCTGCGCCCGAACCGAAAACTCGTCATCCGCTTGCTGGTTCTGGTGGTGGCGATGTTCGCCTTCGGTTTCGCGCTGGTGCCGCTCTACGACGTGATGTGCAAGGCGCTGGGCATCAACGGCAAGACCGGCGATCAGTACACCCAGACGCAGCAGATCGACGACAGCCGAGAAGTGCGCGTGCAGTTTCTGGCCACCAACAACGCCGACATGGTCTGGGGCTTCTACCCCGAGGCGCAGGAGATCGTCGTGCACCCCGGCGCGGTCAACGAAATGCTGTTCGTGGCGCAGAACCCCAGCGACAAGCCGATGACCGCCCAGGCGATCCCCAGCATCGCGCCGAGCACGGCGGCGGCGTACTTCCACAAGACCGAATGTTTCTGCTTCACCCAGCAAATGCTCCAACCAGGCGAGCGCATCGAGATGCCGGTGCGCTTCATCGTCGACCGCGACCTGCCCAAGGACGTGAAACACCTGACCCTCGCTTACACGCTGTTCGATATCACCGCTCGCATGCCGCCGGTGGTCCGCCCTGTGGCGGCCAACGGTGGTTAGGCCAGAGGCCTGAGGAGATTCACAGATGGCAACCCATGAGCATTACTACGTTCCGGCGCAGAGCAAGTGGCCGATCATCGCCACGGTCGGCATGTTCGTCACGATGTACGGGCTGGGCACCTGGCTGGTGGGCCTGAAGGCCGGCCGCGAGACCCACGGCGCCTGGATTTTCTGCGTGGGCGCGCTGATGGTCGCCTACATGATGTTCGGCTGGTTCGGCACCGTGGTGCGAGAGGGCCGGGCGGGGTTGTACAGCAGCCAGATGGACCGTTCGTTCAGATGGGGCATGAGCTGGTTCATCTTTTCGGAGGTGATGTTTTTCGTCGCGTTTTTTGGCGCGCTGTTCTACGTGCGCCATATCACGTTGCCAGCGCTGGGCGGTGAGGGACCGAAAGCCATCGCCCACATGCTCTGGCCGCAATTCGAGAACACCTGGCCGCTGCTGCACACGCCGGACCCCAAGCTGTTCCCGCCGCCCAAAGAAGTTATCGACCCCTGGCATCTGCCATTGATCAACACCGTGCTGCTGGTCAGTTCCAGCGTCACCGTGACCATCGCCCACCACGCCTTGAAAAAGGGCCATCGTGGCGCGCTGAAACTGTGGCTGGCCCTGACCATCCTGCTCGGCCTCGCCTTCCTCACGCTGCAAGCCATTGAATATCACGAGGCCTACACCGAGCTGGGCCTGACCCTGGGTTCAGGCATCTACGGCGCGACGTTCTTCATGCTCACGGGTTTTCACGGCGCCCACGTGACCATCGGCACGATCATTCTGTTTGTGATGCTGATGAGGATTCTGCGCGGGCATTTCGATGCCGAGCATCAGTTCGGGTTCGAGGCGGCGAGCTGGTATTGGCACTTCGTGGACGTGGTGTGGGTGGGGTTGTTTGTTTTTGTTTATGTGTTGTGAGCGATTGTTCGGTGAGCCTCACCAAGGCGTGTGATAGACCAGCTGCCCGCTGAAATACCCATAGGCAATCAACGCCAGGGTCACGGCGGCGCAGCACACGCGAACGGTCAGGGCCCTGAGCAGGCGGGTGGATGAGGCGTCGTCCTTGACCAGAAAAAACAGGCCGCTGAACAGGCTGGCCACTGTGGCCAGAAGCATGAAGACAATCGCCGCTTTGAGCATCGGGTGACTCCGGGAGCAAACGCTATGCAAGGGAGTATAGGTGTGGCTCGTCAACAGGCGCGGGAGGCGTGATGAAGCGCTTTCGGCCTGGCATTGCGCCCACATTCGTGGTGCTCGTGCTGCTGCCTGTGCTGATCTCGCTGGGCGTCTGGCAACTGGGCCGGGGCGAGGAAAAGCGCGTCATGCTCGCCCATTATGCAGAGCGCCGCGCCGCACCGCCGATGTCGGCCGAATGGCTGCCCAGCACAAACGACCCGGCCTATCGTCGCGTGCAACTACGCGGCACGTTCGACGCCGATCACAGCCTGTTACTCGACAACAGCACCCGCGAAGGCAAAGTCGGGGTTGAGCTGATTCAGCCGTTTCACGACCAGCCCAGCGGGCTGTGGCTGATGGTCAATCGCGGCTGGCTGCCGTGGCCGGACCGACGCACGCCGCCGAGTTACGACACGCCAACCCAGCCGCTGAGCCTCGACGCCTGGGTGTATGTCGCCCCCGGCGCGACCTTCCAGCTGCACCCCGATGCTCAGAACGCCACATGGCCGAAACTGCTGACCGCCATCGACCCGGCCAAGGTCTGGCCCGAGCTGAATCGCGAGGGCTTCGCTCACGAACTGCGTCTGGAAGACGGCCCTGCGGCCTATCGCACTGACTGGCCAGTGGTCGCCATGGGGCCTGAAAAGCACGTGGGTTACGCCGTGCAGTGGTTCGCCATGGCCACTGCGCTACTCGGGCTTTACCTGTACTTGAGCTTCAACCGGCCCGACACGGCGAAGCGCAACGCCAACAGCGACACAAAGAACAATAAAAACAAGGAGAACCCCCATGGGAACAGCGATGAGTCCAGCCAACACGTCTGAGCCAAACCCTGCAAGGAGCCGGCGGCGTGGTCGCGTGCAGTTGCTTCTAGTCCTGCTGGTGGCGCTGGGGCCGATGGTGCTGGCCACCACCATGTACAAGTTCAAGTTCTGGGTCCCGGAAAGCCGCAGCTATCACGGCGAGTTGATCGGCAATGGCGAAAGCAGGGCCGAGCTGGGCGTGCAGTCCGACGAGACGCGCTGGCAACTGCTGGTCACCGCACCCGATCAATGCGACGCCGATTGCGAGCGGCTGGTGTACCTGGCGCGGCAGATTCAGATCGGCCTGGGCCGCGACGCCTCTCGCGCCAGCCATGCGCTGACCACCGCGCAACCGGTCAGCCCCGAATACGACGCCCGACTCACCCGTGAATACCCCCAACTGCAGCGCTACCCCCTCGACCTGAAGCGCTACCAACGCAAGGCACCGGGCATCGAACTGCCGCAGCTGTGGATCGTCGATCCCCACGGCAATCTGGTGCTGCGCTACGGGGCCGAGGTCAACGGCAAGGATCTGCTCAACGACCTGCGCCAACTGCTGAAACTGTCGAACATCGGCTAGAGGGGGTCGTCATGACCAGGCCCGGATTTTGTCTCGCTCTGTGTGCAACCCTGCTGGCGCTGGTGGTCGTGCTGCTCGGCGCCTACACCCGCCTGACCCACGCCGGCCTCGGCTGCCCGGACTGGCCCGGCTGCTACGGCTTTATCAGCGTGCCCAAGACCGAAGCCCAACTGGCCCACGCCGAGCTGCATTACCCGGAATCGCCGGTGGAGGAACACAAGGGTCGCAACGAGATGGTGCACCGCTATTTCGCAGGCGGGCTGGCGCTGATGATCATGATGCTCGGCGTGCAGGCCTGGCATCGCCGGCACATCGTCGGTCAGCCGGTCGGGTTGCCGCTGTTGCTGGTGGGCGTGGTCTTCGCCCAGGCGGCGTTCGGCATGTGGACCGTGACCCTCAAGCTCTGGCCGCAGGTGGTCACGGCGCATCTGCTGGGCGGGATCACCACGCTGAGCCTGCTGTTTTTGCTGACTGCGCGACTGAGTGGGCAGTTTGCAGCGATGCCGCAGATCGCCTCGCGCTTGCGCCGTCTCGCCGCGATCGGCCTTGCGTTGGTGGCGCTGCAGATCGCGCTCGGCGGGTGGGTCAGCTCCAACTACGCGGCCATGGCCTGCACCGACCTGCCGACCTGTCAGGGTCAATGGTGGCCAGAAGCCGACTTCGCCAACGGATTTCACCTGACGCAACACATCGGCCCCAATTACCTGGGCGGCAAGCTCGACAGCACGGCGCGAACGGCCATTCACCTGACCCATCGCATCGGCGCGCTGCTGGTGACGTTTTCGCTGCTAACACTGGCCTGGCAGCTGCGCCGCGAAGGGCTCAAGGGCCTGGCGGGGCTGTTGGTGCTGGCGCTTGGGGTGCAGATCGGGCTGGGGATCAGCAACGTGGTGTTTCATCTGCCGCTGTGGGTGGCCATCGCACACAACGCAGGCGGCGCGGCGCTGATGCTGACCCTGACGCTGATCAACTACCGCGTGCGGCCTGTTTACGCGCCATCGCGCAGACACGCGCCGAGCTTCTGGCAACACGCCCATGTACTGCTGCACCTCGGTCCACATCGGTAATCGACCCTGTAGGAGTTTTTAGAGGGGGTTTACATGACAACCACCACCACCACCGGCGAGCAGCATCGCCAAGCCCTGTGGCGGGACTATCTGGAGCTGACCAAGCCCAAGGTCCTGGTGCTGATGCTGATCACCTCGCTGGTGGGGATGTTTCTTGCCACCCGCGCTGGCGTGCCATGGGCGGTGCTGTTGTTTGGCAATCTGGGGATCATGCTCTGCGCCGGGGGCGCGGCGGTGGTCAATCACGTGGTGGACCGGCGCATCGATGCGCTGATGGCGCGCACCCACAAACGCCCCATCGCTGAAGGCCGCGTTTCGCCCGCTGCGGCGTTGACCTTCGCCGCGTTACTGGCCATCGCCGGGCAGGCGCTGCTGCTCACCTTCACCAACACCCTCGCGGCCTGGCTGACCCTCGCTTCATTGCTCGGTTACGCCGTGATTTACACCGGCTTTCTCAAACGCGCGACGCCGCAGAACATCGTCATCGGCGGGCTGGCAGGGGCGGCGCCACCGATGCTCGGTTGGGTGGCGGTCACTGGCCACATCAGCGCCGAACCCTTGCTGCTTGTGCTGATCATCTTCGCCTGGACCCCGCCGCACTTCTGGGCCCTGGCCATTCATCGCAAGGAGGAATACGCCCGCGCCGACATCCCGATGCTGCCCGTCACCCACGGCGAGGGCTATACCAAGCTGCACATCGTGCTGTACACCTGCGTGTTGCTGGCCGTGAGCCTGATGCCCTTCGTGATCAAGATGAGCGGCGTGCTGTACCTGATCTGCGCCAGCGCGCTGGGGATTCGCTTTCTGCATTGGGCTCTGGTGTTGTACCGTGGCAGCCGGCCGCACGCCGCGATTCACACCTTCAAGTACTCGATCTGGTACCTGCTGTGGCTGTTCATCGCGCTGCTCGTAGATCACTACCTATCGTTGAATTTATGACCCGAACCCAAAAAACCGTTTTCATTCTGGTGGCCGTCGTGGCGCTGGTGCTGGGCCTGACCGTCAACCGTGTGCTGTCCGGCAAAGACCAGGGCGACCAGACCGCGCTGATCGATGCCGGCGTCATCCTGCTGCCACAAAGCCGCAACGTGCCGGACCTGACATTTACCGATCAGGACGGCCAGCCGGTGGCGCTGGACTCGCTGAAAGACAAATGGACGCTGCTGTTCTTCGGCTACACCTTCTGCCCGGACATCTGCCCGACGACCTTGGCCCAGTTGCGCCAGATCAAGAGCGAACTGCCAAAAGAGGCTGTGGATAAGTTGCGCGTGGTGCTGGTCAGCGTCGACCCCCATCGCGATACGCCGCAGCAGTTGAAGACCTACCTGGGCTATTTCGACAAACAGTTTCAGGGCCTGACCGCGCCGGTCGACACCCTTCAGAAACTGGCCAATGCGGTGAGCATTCCTTTTATTCCCGCCGACACCAGCAAACCGAACTACACCGTCGATCACAGCGGCAATCTGGCGCTGCTGGGCCCGGACGGCACTCAGCGTGGCTTCATCCGTGCGCCGCTGAACAATCAGAAGCTGGTGGCGCAATTGCCAGGGCTGGTTGAGCGCAAGTAAGCGACTCGATTAAGGAGGAACGCCGATCTAGACGGTCTCCTCCCGTTCTTCGGGCAGGTGTTCGTCCAGATGCAGCCAGGGCAGGCGGCTGTCAGTCCAGATATGCCGCTCGGCAGGCGCAAGCTCCGGCTGATCGAGGGTCGCGATGGTGATGTCCATCGTCTCGGGGCTGTGTCGGGTGAACAACGCCACCTGCGCCCCGCAGTTGTTGCAGAAAAATCTCACGCAGGTCGAGCTTGAGTCATACGCCGCGGGGCTGCCTGCCAGCCACTTGAACGCCTCCAGCGGCACGGTAATCCAGGTCACCACGGTGCCACCTGACGTACGCCTGCAGATCGAGCAGTGACAGTGGGCGATGTCGCGCAACGGCGCATCGAGCTGATAGCGCAGGTGGCCGCAATGGCACCCGCCGGTGTGCACGTCGCTCATCAGGGTTCTCCCATTCGTGTTTAACCTCTGACTCCCTTGTGGCGCATTTACTTCATCTTTTCGCCATCGATAAACGGAATGGCCGCGAAAGCTGGCTGAAAGCTAAGCCGATTAGCATCCCCCCACCGCCGGCGAAAGACCGGCCAGGCCAGGACCTGCGCATTAACGCGATCCGGCCCATCTACAACAACAATTTCGGTGATTCTGATGCTTTTCAACGCTCCGCTGCACCCCTCGCTCGCCCCTCGACTCCACGCGCCGCTCGTTCTGAGCTGATTGCCTCGTCTCGTCCGTTTTCACGCCGCGTAACGCCTGGAGTATTTCTATGTTGACCTTCCTCGGCTTCGCCATGGTCGTCGCCTTCATGTACCTGATCATGAGCAAGCGCTTGTCAGCGCTGATCGCCCTGATCATCGTGCCGATCGTATTTGCCCTGTTCGGCGGCTTCGCCTCCGGCATCGGCCCGATGATGCTCGCGGGCATCACCAAGCTTGCGCCGACCGGCGTGATGCTGATGTTTGCCATCCTCTATTTCGCCCTGATGATCGACTCCGGCCTGTTCGACCCGGCCGTGCGCAAGATCCTCAAGCTGGTCAAAGGCGACCCGGTCAAGGTGTCGGTCGGCACCGCCGTGCTGGCGCTGGTGGTCTCACTGGACGGCGACGGCGCCACGACCTACATGATTTGCGTCGCCGCCATGCTGCCGCTGTACAGCCGCCTGGGCATGAGCCCGCGCATCATGGCCGGCCTGATCATCCTGGCCGGCGGTGTGATGAACATGACGCCTTGGGGTGGTCCGACAGCCCGCGCGGCCAGCGCCCTGCATGTCGACCCTTCGGACATCTTCGTGCCGATGATCCCGGCGATGCTGGCGGGTGTGATCGCGATTCTGGTGATCGCTTATTTCTACGGCAAACGTGAGCGTGCGCGTCTGGGCGAGCTGCACCTGCCGGGCGATGAAGTCGATCACAGCGAAATCAGCGTCTCGCAGTTCCCTGAAGCCCGCCGTCCGAAGCTGATCTGGTTCAACGGCCTGCTGACCCTGGCGCTGATGGTCACCCTGATCATGGGCCTGCTGCCGCTGCCGGTGCTGTTCATGATCGCGTTCAGTATCGCGATGATCGTCAACTACCCTTGCCTGCAGGCGCAGAAAGACCGCGTCGCCGCCCACGCTGGCAGTGTGCTGGCGGTGGTCGGCCTGATCTTCGCGGCGGGTATCTTCACCGGTATCCTGTCGGGCACCGGCATGGTCGATGCGATGTCGAAAAGCCTGCTGGCGGTGATTCCCGACGCGATGGGGCCGTATCTGGCGGTCATCACGGCGGTTGTCAGCATGCCGTTCACGTTTTTCATGTCCAATGACGCGTTCTATTATGGCGTCTTGCCGGTACTGTCCGAAGCGGCATCGCATTACGGCATCAGCCCGGTGGAAATGGCACGTGCCTCGATCGTCGGCCAGCCCGTCCACTTGCTGAGCCCACTGGTTCCATCGACCTACCTGTTGGTGGCACTGGCCGGTATCGAATTCGGCGATCACCAGCGCTTCACCCTCAAATGGGCCGTGCTGGTGTGTGTCTGCATCCTGATTGCCGCGCTGCTGATGGGGATCTTCCCGCTCTTCAGCAGTCTATAAGGCACATAACCCCCTCGCTGCCGCTCCTGCGCCAGCGAGGGCTCGACAAGCTCAAAGGAAAACGTAATGGAATGGCTGACCAACCCTGAGATCTGGGTTGCTTTCTTGACGCTGACTGCCCTGGAAATCGTCCTGGGCATCGACAACATCATCATGATCTCGATCCTGGTCAGCCGCATGCCCAAGGCGATGCAGCCGCGCACGCGGATCTTCGGTCTGGCGCTGGCAATGATCACGCGGATCCTGCTGCTGCTGTCGATCACCTGGGTCATGCGCCTGACCGACGACCTGTTCGTGGTGCTGGGCCAGGGCATTTCCGGGCGTGACCTGATCCTGTTCTTCGGTGGTCTGTTCCTGCTGTGGAAAAGCTCGCAAGAGATCTACCACGGCATGGAAGGCGAAGAAGAGACGCTGGACGAGCCCAAAGGCAAGGGTGGCCTGTTCCTGTACACCATCATCCAGATCGCGATCATCGACATCGTGTTCTCGCTGGATTCGGTGATTACCGCAGTCGGCATGGTCTCCCACGTGCCTGTGATGGTCGCTGCGATCATCGTCGCGGTGCTGATCATGATGCTGTGCTCGGGCGTCATCAGCGACTTCATCGACAAACACCCTTCGCTGAAGATGCTTGCACTTTCGTTCCTGATCGTCGTCGGTACAGTGCTGATCGCCGAATCTTTCGACGTGCATGTGCCAAAGGGCTACGTCTACTTCGCCATGGCGTTCTCGCTGGCGGTTGAAGCCATCAACATCAAGATGCGCACCGCAATGGCCAAGAAGAAGGCCATGAAGGACCCTGTGAAACTTCGCAAGGACGTTCCGGGTCAATAGCATCCGATGCGGTGTAGCCGGTAACAAAAAACGGGGCATTGTGAAATGCCCCGTTTTTTTGTTCGCGACATTTGTAGGAGCGCGCTTGCCCGCGATGGGGGCTTGTCGGTCAAATGATTATCCACAGACAGATCGGAATCGCGGGCAAGCGCGCTCCTACAGCTAGGCGTCGTTATCCAAATGGCTGATTTGTTACAGATTTGTTTCAAGAAATAATCGTCTGTGCCATGCTGGCAATAAGGCCTCAGGCCGACTAAAGCTTTAGCTGAGCATGCTGATCACAACGATGCCCAAGCGCTTTTCGCTCACTACACGCTGCACTTTCCATTTTTGCCCATTGGGCGGTGGCCATTGTTGACCGCCGGGCTTTTAACAGGGGGCTTTTTGTATGCTGACCCTGCTCGATTTGCTTTCCGCCGTCGCGCTGTTGATCTGGGGTACGCACATCGTTCGCACCGGTATTCTGCGCGTCTACGGCACGCAGCTGCGCCGTGTGCTCAGCCAGAACATGTCCAAACGTCCGCTGGCGTTCATCGCCGGGATTCTCGTCACCGCGCTGGTGCAAAGCAGTAACGCCACGGCGATGCTGGTGACCTCGTTCGTCGGTCAGGGCCTGATGAGCCTGACACCCGCCCTGGCGATCATGCTCGGCGCCGACGTCGGTACGGCGGTGATGTCGCGAATCCTGACGTTCGACCTGTCGTGGCTGTCGCCACTGCTGATCTTCCTCGGCGTTATCTTTTTTCTCTCGCGTAAACAGACCCGCGTGGGCCAGCTCGGCCGCGTTGGCATTGGTCTGGGCCTGATCATTCTGGCGCTGCAACTGATCGTCACCGCTGCTGCGCCGATTACTCAGGCCGCTGGCGTGAAGGTGCTGTTCGCCTCGCTGACCGGCGACCTGCTGCTCGACGCCCTGGTCGGTGCAATGTTCGCGTTGATCTCCTACTCCAGCCTCGCTGCCGTGCTGCTGACCGCCACCCTGGCCGGCGCGGAGATCATCAGCCTGCCCGTGGCCATTGGTCTTGTGATCGGCGCCAACATCGGCAGCGGCCTGCTGGCCTTTCTCAGCACCAGCATGCAGAACGTCGCCGGGCGCCAGGTCGCTCTGGGCAGCCTGCTCTACAAACTCATCGGCCTGCTGCTGATCATCCCGGTGCTGACCCCGCTGGTGCAGTGGATGGACGGGCTCAACGTCAGCCCGTCGAGCCTGGTGATCAGCTTCCATGTGATCTACAACTCCCTGCGCTGCCTGATCATGCTGCCGAGCGTGGGCCCAATGGGACGCCTGTGTGCTTCGATCCTGCCCCAGGCGGCCGAGGTCAACGGCCAGACCAAGCCTCGGCATCTGGATCTGGCAGCGTTGTCGACGCCGAGCCTGGCGCTGGCCAACGCCGTGCGTGAAACCCTGCGCATGGGCGACCTGATCGACAGCATGCTCAATGCGATGCAGGAAGTGCTGCGCGGTAACCAGACCGCCGTGACCCAGGAAGTGCGGCGTCTGAACGACGATATCGAAGTGCTGTATAACGCCATCAAGCTCTATCTGGCGCAGATGCCCCGCGAGGACCTCAGCGATCAGGACAATCGCCGCTGGGCGGAAATCATCGAACTTGCGATCAACCTCGAACTGGCCAGCGGCCTGATCGAGCGTATGCTGCGCAAGGTCCAGCAGCAGAAAACGTCCCAGCGCCGGTCGTTTTCCGACGTCGGCCTGGAAGAGCTTTCTGGCCTGCACGAGCAGTTGATGGCGAACCTGCGCCTGGGGCTGTCGGTGTTTCTCAGTGGCGACCCGGAAAGCGCACGTCAGCTGCTGCGTGAAAAACGTCGTTTCCGGGCACAGGAGCGACGTCTGGCCCATGCCCATGTCAGCAGACTGCAACGTAAAATCGTGCAGAGTATCGAGACCAGTTCGTTACACCTTGAGCTGATCGCGGACATGAAACGTCTCAATTCACTGTTCTGCAGCAGCGCCTATGCCGTTCTTGAAACCACTGACACCGGCGCCTTATCCAGCGAGAGCCAGCCAGAGTAATCGCGGTGAACGCCAGGACCGGCGTGAAGTCTGTTACACATACCGGCCCGCAAGGAAGCCCGTTTTTATGCGTTGCCTGCTGTTCGCTGTTCTGTTCCTGACGTCCTTCTCTTCGATGGCCCTCGACCGCTTTCAAGTGGAGGGCTATGTCCTGCCCAATGGGTTGCAGTTGCTGCTCAAGCCCGCCGAAAAGGGCCATGTGTCGATCCGCCTGGTGGTCGGCATCGGCTTCGATGACTTCCCCTGCGCCGACAAGGAACTGCCGCACCTGCTGGAGCACTTGCTGTTCAGCGGCATCGACGACTCCGGCGAAGGCGGCCTCGAACAACAGATGCAGGCCCTCGGCGGGGAGTGGAACGCCTTCACCAGCAATACCGACACCACATTCGTGATCGAGGCCCCGGCGCAGAACCAGCGCAAGGTGCTGGACCTGCTGCTCAACGTGCTGACCCACACCCAGGTCAACCAGGCCAATCTGGACACCGCCAAGCGCATCGTCGAGCGCGAAGACGGCGGCCATTACTCGCACCTGCAACGCTGGCTCGACAAGCGCGACCTCGGTCACAGCGCCAGCAATCAATTGGCGGTGGAGATGGGCCTCAAATGCGCAGAGCGCCCGGAAGTCGATCACCTGACCCTGGAGCAGATCGAGTCCATCCACGACAACTGGTACGCGGCCAACAACATGACGCTGATCATCGTCGGCGAGCTGGACAAGCTGCTGCCAGCCTATCTGGAGCGTACCTTCGGCCAGCTCAATGCCGTCGACCCGAGCGAACACCCGCCACTGTCAACGATCAGCGAGAAGGCCGACCCCGAACGCACGCTGGTTCGCGGCGCCCTGGGCGATGGCGCGAAGCTGCACCTGTTCTTCACCGAACCCGACATGGGCGAGCAGCACGATGAAACCTGGGATTTGGTGAAGGCCTACCTGGACTGGGCGCTGTACAGCGAGCTGCGGCTGGACAAGGGTTATTCCTACGGGCCATGGGCTGATCGCGAAGCCTTTGGTGACACCGGTTTCCTGAGCCTGAACGCTGATTTGGACCGCGACGACGTCGATGCAGCGGTAGCGTCCGTGCGCTCGATGCTGGAGCGGCTGCGCAAGGAAGGCATGGACCCGGCCACCTTCGCCCGCCTGCAACAGGCCTCGATCGCCAAGCAGGCGTGGGCGGTGC
>CAURWS010000042.1:0-13248 GCA_963528485.1 uncultured Pseudomonas sp.
TCAACAACAAGCGCGCGCGTTTCGTGGCCGGTCAGGGCGAGATCTACAAAGCTCCGGTGCCGGTCATCGTGGTCGGCAACATTACTGTCGGCGGCACCGGCAAGACGCCGCTGATCCTGTGGATGATCGATTACTGCCGCAAGCGTGGCCTGCGGGTCGGCGTGGTCAGCCGCGGCTATGGCGCCAAACCGCCGAGCCTGCCGTGGCGCGTGCTCGCCCAGCAGAGCGCCGATCAGACCGGCGACGAACCCCTGCTGATCGTCAAACGCACCGGCGTGCCGCTGATGATCGACCCCGATCGCTCCCGGGCCGTACGCGCCTTGCTCGCCGAGGAGTCGCTGGACGTGATCCTGTCCGACGACGGCCTGCAGCACTATCGTCTGGCCCGTGACCTGGAATTGGTATTGATCGACGCCGCGCGCGGGCTGGGCAATCGCCGTTGCCTGCCTGCGGGGCCGTTGCGCGAGCCTGTCGAGCGCCTGCAAAGCGTCGATGCGCTGCTCTACAACGGTGCCCGTGAGGATCGCGATGACGGTTATGCCTTTACCTTGCAGCCCACCGCGCTGGTCAACCTGCTGACGGGCGAGCATCGCCCGGTCGATCATTTTCCACCCGGTCAGGCCCTCCACGCCGTGGCCGGAATCGGTAATCCGCAACGTTTCTTCAACACCCTCGAAGGACTACACTGGCGGCCTGTTCCCCATGCATTCGCCGATCATGCCGAGTTCAGTGCGCAGGCGTTGGCCTTCACGCCAGCCCTGCCGTTGGTCATGACCGAGAAAGACGCCGTGAAGTGTGCGGCCTTCGCGGCGCCCGACTGGTGGTACCTGGCCGTGGAAGCCGTGCCTTCCCCGGCCTTCTTCAGTTGGTTCGATTCGCAGTTAACCCGGCTTTTGCCATGACTCGCTCAGGATTTCTCTAATGGACACCAAATTGCTCGACATCCTCGCTTGCCCGATCTGCAAAGGTCCGCTCAAGCTCAGCGCCGACAAGACCGAGCTGATCAGCAAGGGCGCAGGCCTGGCCTACCCGATTCGCGACGGCATCCCGGTGATGCTTGAAAGCGAAGCCCGCACCCTGACCACTGACGAGCGTCTGGACAAATGACTGCAGCGTTTACCGTTGTTATTCCGGCGCGTTACGGCTCCAGTCGCTTTCCCGGCAAACCACTGAAAACCATCGCGGGCAAGCCGATGATCCAGCACGTCTGGGAACAGGCGCGCAAAAGCAGTGCCGAGCGCGTGGTCGTGGCCACCGACGATCAACGCATCGTCGAGGCCTGTCTGGCCTTTGGCGCCGAAGTGCTGATGACCCGCGACGACCACAATTCCGGCACCGATCGCCTGGCTGAAGTGGCTTCGCTGCTGGGCCTTGCCAACGACGCGATCGTGGTCAACGTGCAGGGCGATGAGCCGATGATTCCACCGTCGGTGATCGATCAGGTGGCCGACAACCTCGCTTCGCACCCTGAAGCGCGCATGTCGACCCTGGCCGAGCCGATCGATGACGTGACGGCCTTGTTCAACCCGAACGTGGTCAAAGTCAGCTCCGACCTCAACGGTCTGGCCCTGACCTTCAGCCGCGCGCCGCTGCCCTGGGCTCGCGATGCCTTGGCCAAGACCCGCGACGAGCTGCCGGAAGGTGTGCCGTATCGCCGTCACATCGGCATCTACGCCTATCGCGCCGGTTTTCTGCATGACTTCGTCAACTGGGGCCCGTGCTGGCTGGAAAACACCGAGAACCTCGAACAATTGCGTGCCCTGTGGCACGGCGTGCGGATTCACGTCGCCGATGCACTGGAAGCGCCGCCTGCGGGCGTCGACACGGCCGAAGACCTGGAGCGCGTACGGCGCTTGCTGGAGGTTTGACCGTGACCGACCGCTGCGTTCAGGCGCTCGTTGTGCAGGTGCTCGCATGAGCCTGCAGATCCAATCCGATGTCACGCTCAAGCCGTTCAATACCTTTGGCGTCGACGTGCGCGCTCGCCTGTTCGCTGAGGCCCACAGCGACGCCGATGTCCGGGAAGCCCTGGCTTACGCGGCCGAACACAAGGTCGAGCTGTTGGTGATCGGCGGCGGCAGCAACCTGCTGCTGACCGGCGACATCGATGCGCTGGTGCTGCGCATGGCCAGTCGCGGCATTCGCTTGACCCACGAAGACTGTGGCGCAGCGATCGTGGAAGCCGAAGCAGGCGAGCCGTGGCACCCGTTTGTGCAGGAAATGCTGGCCCGAGGCCTGTCAGGGCTGGAAAACCTCAGCCTGATCCCCGGCACCGTGGGCGCTGCACCGATGCAGAACATCGGCGCCTATGGCGTCGAGATCAAGGACGTTTTCCACAGCCTGATCGCCCTGGATCGCCAGAGCGGCGAGCTGCGCGAGTTCTCGCTGGACGATTGCGCTTTTGGTTATCGCGACAGCATCTTCAAGCACGAAACCGGGCGCTGGCTGATCCTGCGCGTGCGTTTTCGCCTGAGTTTCGCCGCTCAGCTGCATCTGGACTACGGCCCGGTGCGCCAGCGTCTGCAGGAGCAGGGCATCACTGAACCGACGCCGATCCACGTCAGCCGGGCAATCTGTGCGATCCGCAGCGAGAAGCTGCCGGACCCCGCCGTGCTCGGCAACGCCGGCAGCTTTTTCAAGAACCCGCTGGTGCCTGCCGAACTGGCGGCACGCATTCGAGAGTCGCATCCGGGGCTGGTGGCTTATCCTCAGGCTGACGGGCAGGTGAAGCTTGCTGCCGGCTGGCTGATCGAGCAAGCGGGCTGGAAGGGCTTTCGTGAGGGCGATGCCGGGGTTCATGCGCTGCAGTCGCTGGTGTTGGTCAACTACGGCGCGGCGTCCGGGCAGGATCTGCTGAACCTGGCGCAAGGGATTCAGGCCGATATCCTCGAGCGTTTTGGCGTCTCGCTGGAAATGGAGCCTAACCTGTACTGATCCGGCTCTGTTGAACGGCAGTGCGTTTTTTTGGCGCGGCCTTTGCATTTTGGTGTGAACACATCCTGGATCAGAGGCCAAGCATGCCTGAAACCCTATGCGCCATCGTCCTTGCTGCCGGGCAGGGAAGCCGGTACCGGCAGATCGCCGGTGCCCATCGCAACAAGCTGCTGGCGCAATGCACAGGGCGCGATGGCGTCGAGCGCGCTGTGCTTGAGCACGTTCTGGTCAGCCTCAGCCGCGTGGTCGACAAGATCGTGCTGCTCACCCGTCCCAACTATTCCAGTGTCGCCGAACTGGCCTTGCGTCACCGCTGTGAGGTTGTCGTGCTCGATTCCCCGGGCATGGGCGACAGCATCGCAGCGGCCGTCTCGGCGCAGCCTGATTATCGCGGCTGGCTGATTTCCCTGGGCGACATGCCTTTCATCCAGGTGGATACCCTTGAACGTGTGGCTCAGTCACTGACAGCGGACGCTATCAGCGTGCCTGTTTTTGAGGGGCAGTATGGGCATCCCGTGGGGTTCGGGCGGGCGTTTGGTCCGGCGTTGATGGGGCTGGCAGGGGAGAAGGGCGCCAGGCGCTTGTTCAAGGGGGCGAAGGTGAACGAGATTGTGGTCGACGATCCGGGCGTGCTGTGGGACGTCGATGTGCCGTCGGCGTTGCTGTTCAAATAGGTTTCAGGCGCTGAGGTCGGCAGTCTGATAGCCAAACGGCAGACATAAAAAAGCCCCACCTGCATCACACAGGCGGGGCTTTTTCATTTACCGGGGATTACAAAGGCTTTGGCTCTTTGCTTTCTTCCAGCTCTTCACCGTTCTCGGTCACCACTTCCTTGACCTGTGCGGCAGCAGCTTCAGCTTCTTTCTGCAGACGCTCGGCTTCCAGGCGACGGCGGCGAACTTCACGAGGATCGTTCGGTGCGCGACCGGTGCTGGCCATTGGCAGTGCTGGCTTTTCAGCCTCGACTGGCGCAGGGGCCGGTGCTGGAGCCGGTTCGGCAGCCACTGGCGCGGCGACGATTTCCGGTGCAGCGGTTTCAACCGGGGCTTGGACCACTGGCTCAGCGGCTTTCGGCGCTTCGACAGGAGCTTCGACCACTGGCGATGGAGCCGGGGCGTCAACGACAGGAGCGGGTGCTTCAAAGACCGGTGCTGGCGCCGGCGCCTGTTCAACCACCGCGTCAACCACCGCGGGTGCCTCTTCAACGGCCGGAGCAGGTTGCTCGGCTTCGGCAGCGGCTTTCACCTGACGCTCGAAGGGGCTCAGCGATGCGTCGAACGTCGCGACTTCAACTTCCGGCATGACCGAACGTTTGCTCGGGGCAGCGGGTTGTTCCACAGCCGGTGCTTCGACAACGGCAGCTTCGACGACAGGGGCTTGTGTCACTGGCGCTTCGGCTTGCTCGACCGGAGCAGCCTCAACGGCAGGCGCTTCGACCACCGCAGTGGCGCGCTCGGCCTGACGATGAGCTTCGGCTTCAGCGGGTGCACTGATCACGGTCTCGGCAACGGCAGCGGTCACAGCCAGGCCAGCGGCGATTTCTTCGCTGTTGCCCTCGTTACGGACTTCGGCGTCGGACTCGGCGCCTTCGCTGCCTTCCGAACCTTCGATCACGTTGCCGTCGGCATCACGCTGGCGCTCACGACGGTTACTGCGACGACGCTGGCCACGGGAACGACGACGAGGGCGATCGCCTTCGGCGTGCTCCTGGTTGTCATCCTGCTGCTCTTCGTTGTTCAGCAAGGTTTCGTCTTCAGCAACGGCGGTCTGCTCTTCACGCGGCTTGCGCTCTTCGCGCGGCGGACGTGGTTGACGCTCTTCACGCGGGGCGCGCTCAGGACGCTCTTCGCGAGGGACGTTGACGGCCGGGGCGGCATCCAGGGGCTCGCGCAGTTCACGTACGCGCTCTTCGCGAGGCTTGCGGTCTTCACGCGGGGCACGTGGCTGACGCTCTTCACGCGGCGCGCGAGGTGCGCGTTCTTCACGTGGGGCGCTGTCTTCACGGGCTTCACGTGGCTCGCGCGGTGCACGCTCTTCACGTGGGGCACGCTCTTCACGCGGTGCGCGTTCTTCGCGAGGGGCACGTTCTTCACGTGGCGCGCGTTCTTCACGCTCGGCACGTGGTGCACGTTCTTCGCGCGGCTTGCGTTCTTCATCGCGACGGCCGTTACGGCTGCGGCTCTGCTGACGACCGTTGCGACGCTCTTCGTTGCGGGCAGGGCGCTCGGCAGCCGGTTTTTCAACGGCGGCAACGGGCGCAACAGGCTCTTCCTTGGTCGCGAACAGGCTGACCAGGGATTTCACCAGGCCTTTGAACAGGCTTGGCTCATGGGCCACCGGCGCTGGCGCAACCGGTGCAGCGACTTCGGTCGGAACCGGAGCGTTGGCACGAGCCGGTGCGGTTTTGACTGCGGCTTCCTGGCGAACCAGGGTGCGGGTGGCAGCGGCTGGCTGGACTTCTTCCACTTCAGCGGCGGCCGCAGCGATTTCATAGCTGGACTGCAGGCTGTGAGCTTCCGGGCTGTCGTCGCGCAGACGCTGGACTTCGAAGTGCGGCGTTTCCAGATGGTCGTTCGGCAGAATGACGATGCGGGCGCGGGTGCGCAGTTCGATCTTGGTGATCGAATTACGTTTTTCGTTGAGCAGGAACGCGGCGACCGGGATCGGCACCTGAGCGCGCACTTCGGCAGTGCGGTCTTTCAGGGCTTCTTCTTCGATCAGGCGCAGGATGGCCAGCGACAGGGATTCGACGTCACGGATGATGCCGGTGCCGTTGCAGCGTGGGCAGACGATGCCGCTGCTTTCGCCCAGGGATGGACGCAGGCGCTGACGGGACATTTCCAGCAGGCCGAAACGCGAGATGCGGCCGATCTGCACGCGGGCGCGGTCGGCTTCCAGGCATTCGCGGACTTTTTCTTCCACGGCGCGCTGGTTCTTGGCCGGAGTCATGTCGATGAAGTCGATGACGATCAGGCCGCCGATGTCACGCAGACGCAGTTGACGGGCGATTTCCTCAGCCGCTTCAAGGTTGGTCTGCAGGGCGGTTTCTTCGATGTCGCTGCCTTTGGTGGCACGCGCCGAGTTGATGTCGATGGACACCAGGGCTTCGGTCGGATCGATGACGATGGAGCCGCCGGAAGGCAGTTCGACGACGCGCTGGAAGGCAGTCTCGATCTGGCTTTCGATCTGGAAACGGTTGAACAGCGGAACGCTGTCTTCGTACAGCTTGATCTTGCTGGCGTACTGCGGCATCACCTGACGGATGAAGGTCAGGGCTTCTTCCTGGGCTTCGACGCTGTCGATCAGGACTTCACCGATGTCCTGGCGCAGGTAGTCGCGGATGGCGCGGATGATGACGTTGCTTTCCTGGTAGATCAGGAATGGCGCGGCGCGATCCTGGGACGCTTCCTTGATGGCGGTCCACAGTTGCAGCAGGTAGTCGAGGTCCCACTGCATTTCTTCGCTGCTGCGGCCAAGGCCGGCAGTACGCACGATCAGACCCATGTCGGCAGGGGCGATCAGGCCGTTCAGCGCTTCGCGCAGTTCGTTACGCTCTTCGCCTTCGATGCGGCGCGAGATGCCACCGGCACGTGGGTTGTTCGGCATCAGCACCAGGTAACGACCGGCCAGGCTGATGAAGGTGGTCAGGGCCGCGCCCTTGTTGCCACGCTCTTCTTTCTCGACCTGAACGATGACTTCCTGGCCTTCGCTCAGGACTTCCTTGATGTTGACGCGACCTTCGGGGGACTTCTTGAAGTATTCGCGGGAGATTTCTTTCAGCGGCAGAAAGCCGTGACGCTCGGAGCCGAAGTCGACGAAAGCCGCTTCAAGGCTGGGCTCGATACGCGTGATCCGGCCTTTGTAGATGTTGGCCTTCTTCTGTTCGCGGGCCCCGGATTCGATATCCAGGTCGTATAGGCGCTGGCCGTCTACCAGCGCAACACGCAACTCTTCGGGTTGAGTTGCGTTAATCAGCATTCTTTTCATGTAGTACCGTCGGTTTCCGGGCTGCCGGAAACGGCGTTCGGCACACACGACTTCTCACGGTCGGTGTCAGGGCACGTCAGGAGTGCTTGGACACTCCAGTGTCTAACGATGTTCGGCCAGCGGGGCCGGAGTCGCGACGACGTTTCCTGCTTGCTGTGGTGACAAATGACACCCTGTCAGCAAAAGCTTTGTCAGGAGGAGGAATCAACCATCGGTAGCGGACGATATGAAGCGTCTTTATTAAAGCCTTTTGCTACACAGTCCGACGGTTGTGCGTCTCCACCCCACACGTATCCCTGATAATTCGGGTGCTGCCGCGCGCTGAATCCGCAGCGGGTTTGCATTTACGCGAGCTTCGATGGGAAGTTCGCGCCTCATGGCTCAAATTAAGGCGTGGTTTCCGAAGCATTCGCTCGATGGGACCGTCAGCGACTGCACTTTGTGAACTGGCCTTGAACGTGGGCCTCGATGGCGAGTGGGTCACTCTGCGATCCGGCTTGTTTCAGGCCTCATGTCACCTGCGCTTGTTACACTGACTGGCCTTTCGTTGTCACCGAAAGCCCCGTAGGACGGCCTCGCGCCCTCGTGAATTGCGTTGGTCAGGGCCGGCAATCTGCCGTTTGTCCGCTGTCCAGGCCGCTTTTGGCGGCGTTCGCGACTATAGCAGCAATCATTAAGTGCTTCAAATCCATAAAAAATTGTTATGATTTGCGCCATGACGAATATCACCCCCCCAACCCCCGGCGTTCAGCTGGTAGAGGTTGCGCCGGAATACGCCGGTCAACGCATCGATAATTTCCTGATCACGTACCTCAAGGGCGTTCCCAAGACCTTGATTTACCGCATATTGCGCAAAGGCGAAGTGCGGGTGAACAAGGGGCGGATCAAGCCCGAGTACAAGCTTCAGGCAGGCGACATCGTGCGCGTTCCACCCGTTCGGGTGCCAGAGCGCGACGAGCCCGTGCCGGTGGCTCAAGGTCTGTTGCAGCGCCTGGAAGAGGCCATTGTCTACGAAGACAAGGGCCTGATCGTGCTCAATAAGCCCGCGGGCATCGCGGTTCACGGCGGAAGCGGCCTGAGTTTCGGCGTCATCGAAGCCTTTCGTCAGTTACGGCCCGATGCGAAGGAGCTGGAGTTGGTCCATCGCCTGGATCGCGACACCTCCGGGCTTTTGATGATTGCGAAAAAACGCAGCATGCTGCGTCATCTGCACGAGCAATTGCGCGGTGATGGCGTCGACAAGCGCTACATGGCACTGGTGCGTGGCAACTGGCCAACCTCGCAGAAACAGGTCCGCGCGCCATTGCTCAAGAGCAACCTGCGCTCCGGCGAGCGCATGGTCGAGGTCAACGAGGAGGGCAAGGAGGCGCTGACCCTGTTCAAGGTGCTGCGCCGTTTCGGCGACTTCGCGACCATGGTCGAGGCGCGGCCGATCACCGGTCGGACCCACCAGATTCGCGTGCACACCCTGCACGCCGGGCACAGCATTGCCGGCGACAGCAAATACGGCGATGAAGACTTCACCCGCGAGATCCGTGATCTGGGCGGCAAGCGTCTGTTCCTGCATGCATACGCCCTGGTCGTGCCGCTGCCTGATGGTGGCAAACTGGAATTGCAGGCGCCTGTCGACGAGATGTGGGCCAAGACCGTGGAGCGACTGTTGAGTGCACCGTGATTACGAACTGCTGATTTTCGATTGGGACGGCACGCTGTCCGATTCCATTGGTCGTATCGTCGACGCCATGCGTCAGGCCGCAGGTCTCGCCGGTCGTCCGGTACGGGATGATCTGGCGATCAAGGGCATCATCGGCCTGGGCTTGCCGGAAGCGATTCGCACGTTGTACCCGGATATTACGGCTAACGACTTGATCGACTTCCGTCAGCACTACGCCGACAGCTACATGGCCATGGATGTCGAGCCGTCGAAGCTGTTCGACGGCGTGCACGAATCCCTGGAGGCCTTTCGCGCCGAGGGCTACCGCCTGGCGGTAGCCACCGGCAAGGCGCGGCGTGGTCTGGATCGCGTGCTCAAGGCCCACGGCTGGCTCGATTATTTCGATGCCACCCGCGCCGCCGACGAAACCGCCAGCAAGCCTGATCCGCTGATGCTCAACGAAATCCTGGCGCATTGCGGCGTCAAGCCCGAGAAGGCGTTGATGGTGGGGGATGCGTCCTTTGACCTGTTGATGGCGCGCAATGCGGGCATGGACTCCGTTGCAGTGGCTTATGGCGCGCAGGCCGTCGAGTCGCTGCTGCAATATGAGCCGCGTCTGGCGATCGAGCATTTTTCCGAATTGCGCACCTGGCTGGGTGCGCGGACTGCCTAATCTTCATCTGAGTTGTCGGGGTAACTGATTTATGTCGGACGAATGGAAATCGCCGTCTTCGCAAGAGCGAGACGACACAGGCGATGCAAAAAGCTGGAAGCTGCTGGAGAAAACGTTGCTGGCCAACGTTCAGGAGCATCGCCGCACCCGCCGCTGGGGTATCTTCTTCAAATCCCTGACGTTCATTTATCTGTTCGGCGCGCTGGCACTGTTTTCGCCGCTGATGGATTTCGGCAAGGGCGCTTCGCGCAAGACCAGTCACACCGCGCTGATCGAAGTCAAAGGCATGATTGCCGACAACGAGCCTGCCAGCGCTGACAATATCGTCGGCAGCCTGCGCAAAGCGTTTGACGATGAGCAGACCAAGGGCGTGATTCTGCGCATCAACAGCCCGGGCGGCAGTCCGGTGCAGTCGGGTTACATCTACGATGAAATCCGCCGTCTGCGCGCGAAGAAGCCGAACATCAAGGTGTACGCGGTCATCAGCGATCTGGGCGCGTCCGGTGCCTATTACATCGCCAGTGCGGCCGACGATATTTACGCCGACAAGGCAAGCCTGGTGGGTTCCATCGGTGTGACGGCGGCCAGTTTCGGTTTCGTTGGCACCATGGAGAAGCTGGGTGTCGATCGTCGCGTCTACACCTCGGGCGAGCACAAGGCCTTCCTTGACCCTTTCCAGCCGCCGAAAGCTGAAGAAACCGCGTTCTGGCAGAGCGTTCTGGACACCACCCACAAGCAGTTCATTGCCAGCGTGAAAGCGGGGCGGGGTGATCGTTTGAAAGACAAGGATCATCCTGAGCTGTTCTCGGGTCTGGTCTGGACCGGTGAGCAGGCTGTGGGGCTTGGGCTTGTGGATGGTCTGGGCAGTGCCAGCTCTGTGGCGCGCGATGTGATCGGCGAGAAGGACATCGTTGACTACACCGTGCAGGAGTCGCCGTTCGATCGCTTCTCCAAGAAGCTGGGTGCCAGCGTGGCCGAGCAGATCGCGATGTGGGCAGGTTTCAACGGGCCTTCGCTGCGCTGATCTGTGTTGTGCATGCCTGTTTTGCAGGGAAAACCCGGCCGCTGGTCGGGTTTTTTCGTTCAGGGGATTTGCACGCCTTCGTTCGACAGCATATCCACCAGCCTTATTAAAGGAAGGCCGATCAGGCTGTTGGCGTCCGGGCCTTCGGTGCTGCGAAACAGGCTCACCCCAAGACCTTCTGCCTTGAAGCTGCCTGCGCAGTCGTAGGGCTGCTCGGCGTGCAGGTAGCGGCTGATGCGTTCTGGGGTCAGGTCGCGCATGTGCACAGTGAACGGCACGCAATCGACCTGACACTCGCCGGTCCGGCTGTTATAGAGCGCAAGGCCGGTGAGGAAGCTCACGCTCTTGCCGCTGCTGGCGCTCAGTTGTTCCAGGGCGCGTTCGAAGGTGTGGGGCTTGCCGAGGATCTGATCGCCCAGCACGGCAACCTGGTCGGAACCGATGATCAGGTGGTCGGGAAATCGCGCCGCCAGGACCATGGCTTTTTCCCTGGCCAGACGCTGCACGAGTGCTCCGGCGGGCTCCTCGGGAAGGCGGCTTTCGTCGATGTCCGGCGACGCGCAGACGAACGGCAGGCGCAGGCGTTCGAGCAATTCCCGGCGATAAGGTGAGCTGGAGGCAAGGAGCAGAGGCAGCATGGGGTTCTCCGAAACATGAAAGTCGAGTGTAATCAGCAGGTCAGGTTGCGAACAGCCCTGAATTTCCTTTGACAGTTACCGGGGTCGTCCCTAGAATGCTGCGCCTATGTTGAATGACCCGATTCCACCTCACGTTGACCCGCGCAAATTAGCTGATCGTGGCACTACTCTTCAGGGAGAGCTGCTGCTGGCTGATTTGGAGAGACTCTGCGACCCGCTTGCTGACAATCTCGGTACAGTGCAGGCGAAATTCGTTTTTGAAAAAGACGAGCGACGCGCCGTGGTTATCCACAGCGAAATCGACGTCGAAGTCAAAATGGTTTGCCAGCGTTGTCTTGAGCTGGTCACCCTGCCGATCCACAGCGAATGCAGTTACGCCGTGGTGAAGGAGGGTGCAAATACCCAGTCGTTGCCGAAAGGCTATGACGTGCTGGAACTCGGCGAAGATCCATTGGATCTGAAGGCGTTGATCGAGGAGGAGCTCTTGCTCGCCTTGCCTATCGTGCCTCTTCATGATCCGAAAGAATGCCAGCAGCCGGCGGGCGCCGATGAGCCCGAGCCGAGCGTGGACGAGGTAACGCGGTCCAACCCGTTCAGTGTATTGGCGCAGTTAAAGCGTGACCCAAACGTTTAGGAGTTAATCAATTATGGCTGTTCAGCAGAACAAAAAATCCCGCTCTGCCCGTGACATGCGCCGTTCGCACGACGCTCTCGAGGCTAGCACCCTGTCTGTAGAAAAAACCACCGGTGAAGTTCACCTGCGTCACCACGTATCGCCAGAAGGCGTATACCGTGGCCGTAAAGTGATCGACAAGGGCGCTGACGAGTAATTTCTTGTCCGCTCCGGTCATCGCGATCGACGCAATGGGCGGGGACTTCGGTCCCCGCAGCATTGTTCAGGCCAGCATTGCCTGCCTGCTCGCTACACCCTCGCTTCACTTGACCCTAGTCGGTCACGCTCCCCTTCTTGAAGAACTCATCGCACGCCACTCCGGTGTCGATCGCTCGCGCCTGCTCGTCGTACACGCCAGCGAGGTCATCACCATGGATGAGCGGCCGTCTCTGGCGCTGCGGGGCAAGCCGGATTCGTCGATGCGCGTGGCGTTGCGTCTGCTCGCCGAGGGCACGGTTCAGGCGGTTGTGAGTGCGGGCAATACCGGCGCGTTGATGGCGTTGTCGCGATTCGTGCTCAAGACGCTGCCGGGCATTGATCGTCCGGCGATGGTTGCGGCCATTCCGACTCAGCAGGGCTATTGTCAGTTGCTGGACCTGGGCGCCAATGTCGATTGCAGCGCGGAAAACCTCTACCAGTTCGCCGTGATGGGCTCGGTGGCAGCCGAAGCGCTGGGTGTGGCGCGACCCAGGGTCGCACTGCTCAACGTCGGCACCGAAGACATCAAGGGCAACCAGCAGGTCAAGCTTGCTGCCAGCCTGTTGCAGGCAGCGCCGGGGCTGAACTACATCGGCTTCGTCGAAGGTGACGGGCTGTATCGGGGTGAAGCGGATGTGGTGGTCTGCGACGGATTTGTCGGCAACATTCTGCTCAAATCCAGCGAGGGGCTGGCCACCATGATCAGCGAGCGAATCGAAACATTGTTCCGCCAGAATGTGCTGTCCAGGGCGGTGGGTGCGCTGGCGATGCCTTTGCTCAATCGGCTCAAGGCTGATCTGGCCCCGGCGCGACACAACGGCGCAAGCTTTCTCGGGTTGCAGGGCATTGTGGTGAAAAGCCATGGCTCGGCTGGTGTGCAAGGCTTTCAGAGCGCGATTCAGCGTGCCCTGATCGAGATTCAGGAAAACCTGCCGGAGCGCCTGCATGGGCGACTTGAAGAGTTGCTCTAACGCGTCTTGCGCTAGAATGTGACCGGTTTGACCGCTCGGTCATCCAACTGAGCAATTGCAACACTTTGAATTACCTCGCGTTCGGCCTCGCCGGACGTTCTTTTCGACGACAATAATCAGGGGCTTGTTAATGTCTGCTTCCGTCGCATTCGTCTTTCCGGGCCAGGGCTCGCAGTCCCTCGGCATGCTCGCCGAGCTGGGCGCGCAATACCCACTGGTCCTGGACACGTTCAAAGAAGCCTCCGACGCTTTGGGCTATGACCTGTGGGCTCTGACCCAGCAAGGCCCGGAAGAAAACCTCAACCAGACCGACAAAACCCAGCCGGCCATTCTGACCGCTTCGATCGCCCTGTGGCGTCTGTGGCTGGCCGAAGGCGGCGTACGTCCTGCCTTCGTCGCCGGTCACAGCCTGGGTGAATACAGCGCGCTGGTCGCTGCTGGCAGCCTGTCGCTGGCCGATGCCGTGAAGCTGGTCGAGCGTCGTGGTCAGCTGATG
>CAURWS010000043.1:0-13220 GCA_963528485.1 uncultured Pseudomonas sp.
CCAAGCGCGATGAAAAAGCCCAATATCAAAGTGCTGGCTTTGTACGACTCCAGCGCATGAAGCACCTCGTTCCAGTCAAGATTCTTCACCAGCAGAAACAACATCACCGGCACGGCGATGAAGAAGAACAGGGTGAACAGTCGCTTGGCCCACGTCAGCCATGGCCGTTTTTTAGCGGAACCGGCGGCTTTCTCCTGACCCGCCGAGGCTTGCGATACCCCGCTCATAGCGATTTCTCCTGTTCGGTGGACAGCTCGCCCTTTACCGCCTGTGCCTCAGGCATCACGCTCGGAGCGCGCACTGGTTTAAGACGCGGCCCGTGCACCGGAAACAGCCCGGCGATGGCCGGAAAATGCCGCAAAAAGTGAAAGCTGAGGAAGATCATCGGTGCTCGCCACCACTGTCCTTTCGCCAGCCCCTTGAGGTTGGCCTGTTTGCTGTGGGCGGCGGCCAGTTCCTGCAGATGCTCGTGCAGTTGCTGATTGAGCGCGCGATCACGGATAAACAGGTTGGCTTCCAGGTTCAGCGCCAGGCTCAGCGGGTCAAGGTTGCTGGAGCCCACCGTCGACCACTCCTGATCGATCAGCGCGACCTTGCCGTGCAGCGCTCGCTGTTTGTATTCGTGAATCACCACCCCTTCGCGCAGCAGCCAGGTGTAGGTCAGACGCGAGCACATGCGCACGAACGGCATGTCGGGTTTACCCTGCAGAATCAGCGTGACCTTGACCCCGCGACGCGCCGCATTGCGCAGTTCGCGCAGAAAGCGATAACTGGGAAAGAAGTACGCGTTGGCGATGGTGATGCGCTGGGAGGCACTGCGCATGGCCAGCAGGTACTGCTCTTCGATGTCGGTGGTGTGGCGACGGTTGTCGCGCTCGGCCAGCAACATCCGAGCATCGCCCGCCTGTTGTGTCACGACGTCCAAAGGTGTGAAAGTCTTGCGCAGCACAGGGCCGAGCATGTTGAGGGTCGAGCGATAGATGTCGGCGACGATGGGCCCGCGCACCATCACGGCGTAATCCTGCTTGGCGGTGATGCCGGTGTCGGTCATGTGGTCGACGCTGTAATTGATGCCGCCCATGAACGCCAGCTCGGCATCGATGACCACGACCTTGCGGTGCAGCCGACGAAACAGGTTGGTGCGCATGCCCATGAGCTTGGGGCGCGGGTCGAATAGCTGAATCTGCACCCCGGCAGTGATCATCGCCTGCACGAAGGCTGTACTCAGGTCGCTGGTACCGTAGTCATCGACCGTGATCACCACCCGTACGCCACGGCTCGCCGCCTCGATCACCGCCTGCTGCAGCCCTTCGCCGATGGGGTCTTCGAAGATGATGAAGGTCTCGATCAGCACCTCCCGCTGCGCCGCGCGAATGCGCTCGAAGACCTTGCTGAAAAAGTCCTCGCCATTGATCAGCAACTCCACCGAGTTGCCGTCCTGCCAGATGCCGCATCGATCGCTGAACGCCTTCATAAAGTGACCTCCACCGCCAGCGGCGCGTGATCGGAAAGATGGGACCAGGGTCGGTTCGACAGCACTTTCGGTGCTCGGGCCTGGACATTGCGTACGTAAATCCGGTCAAGACGCAGCAGCGGAAAACGTGCGGGAAAGCTCCTGGCCGGTGCGCCGAACGACTCGACGAACACTTCGCGCAGCCCGGTCGATGACAGCGCCGCATCGGCCTTGAGTCGCCAGTCATTGAAGTCCCCGGCGATGATCACCGGCGCGTCGGCAGGCAGCCTTGAAACAAGATCGGCCATCAAGGCAAGCTGCTGCTGACGATGCACTTCCTTGAGGCCAAGGTGCACGCAAACCGCATGAACTTCGCCGAAATGAGGGACATCGAGCACGCAATGCAACAAGCCGCGCTCCTCAGTGCCATGAATGGAAATGTCGAGGTTTTCGTAGCGCACGATGGGGTATTTCGACAGCAGCGCGTTGCCGTGATGGCCATGGGGGTAAACCGCGTTGCGGCCATAGGCGAAGGCGGTCCACATGCTGTCGGCGAGAAATTCGTACTGCGAGGTGGTCGGCCAGTTCTTGACCTTCTGCGCGTGGTTCTGCTGCTCGCCGTGCACCTCCTGGAGGAACACCACGTCCGCCGAGACGCTGCGCACTGCGTCGCGCAACTCTGGCAGGATGAAGCGCCGATTGAGAAAGCCGAAGCCCATGTGCATGTTCATCGTCAGCACATTGAGGGTGATGTCGGTAGCGGCCACCTTTCGTCGGCCAGCGATATTTTCAGGGGTCAGAGCGGTGGTCAAAACTTCACTCCTTGCAGATCGCCCGGGGCGACTTCCAGGTCTGCGGTCAGGTCGAAACGCGTGAGCAGCGTGCGGGCATCGAAGGGCGCGCGCACTTTGATGTCGTTGTCGAAATAGCAGTAAACGTCGCGGGACTTACGCGCACGGGGCCGTTTTTCGCTGGCCAGGTGCGCATCCGCAGGTTGATCGCCCTGACGCCACAATTGGATGCGGTCGCCCCAGCGCTTGAGCGCCCTGGGGGTGTAGCCGCTGGCGTACAGCTCCTTGTCGCCGTGCAGGCGCAAGTAGATGAAATCGCCGGTCAGGTCTTCCAGACAGGGCCATTTGCCTGCGGTGTCGGCGACCACCAGCGCCACGTTGTGAGTGCGCAGCAGGGCGATGAATTCAGGGACGGCGAAGCTTTCGTGACGGATTTCAACGGCGTGGCGCAGGCGGGCCCTGGCCGGAATGTCGAGGTAGCCGGGCTTCTCCATGCGCGCCGCGCAGCCTTTGGCGCAGGCCTTGGCGGCCTTGCCGTCGTGAGGCAGCCGCTTGAGAAAGGCCTCGAACGTTTGCGCGTCGAATTTGAAGCTCGGTGGAAACTGCCAGAGGATCGGGCCCAGCTTGTCCTTGAGCTGAAAAATCCCCGAGGCGAAGAAATTGGCGAGCGCTTCTTCGATGTCGTCAAGGCGTTTGACGTGGGTGATATAACGCGGCGCCTTCAGGCTGAACACAAAATGCTTGGGCGTATCGGCATACCAGCGGGCGTACAGGTCCGGCGACTGCAGGGAGTAGAACGAGCCATTGATTTCAATGCTGTTCACGGCCCTGGAGGCGAATTTGAGTTCGTTTTTCTGGGCCAGGCCTTCCGGGTAAAAATCTCCGCGCCACGGCACATAGCGCCAGCCCGATATGCCAATACGGATATCGCTCATGCAAGTGCTCTCTGTGCTCGCCGTCACGGCGGGGGCCGTGACAGTCCTGAACAACAGATATGAAGCCTGTGAGGCGGCCAGGTTCCGTGATTTTTGCCGACAGACCGGGCTTAGCCGGGCAGACGCACGGTACGCTTGGTGCTGGTGAACAAACCCCAGGTCGACATGAACAGCGCCGCGATCATCGGCCCGATCACAAACCCGTTCAGGCCGAACACCGCCATGCCGCCCAGAGTGGAAATCAGAATCAGGTAATCGGGCATGCGCGTGTCCTTGCCCACCAGTTTCGGGCGCAGGACGTTATCCACGAGGCCGATGACTAACACCCCGAACAAGCCCAGCACCACGCCCTGCCAGACCATACCGCTGGCCAGGAAATATACCGCCACCGGCGCCCAGACGATCCCCGCCCCCACCGCTGGCAGCAGCGACAGAAATGCCATCGCCACCGCCCAGAGCAAGGCGCTGGGAATGTCGAGAATCCAGAAGATCAAACCACCCAACGCACCCTGGGTCACGGCGACCACGATGTTGCCTTTAACGGTTGCCCGCACCACCCGGGTGAATTTCAGTTGCAGTCGACGCTTCTGGGGTTCGGCCAGGGGCACTGCGGTGCGGATGCGGCGCACCAGCTCCGGCCCGTCGCGCAGAAAGAAGAACAGCAGGTAGAGCATGATGAAAAAGCTCACCACGAAATCGAAGGTGCCCTGGCCGAAGCTGAACGCCTGGGTAGCCAGGTATTGACTGCCCTGCATCGCGGCCTTGGAGATCTTGTCCTGCAGGCCGTTGAAATCCCCGACACCCAGGCGATTGAGCCAGTGCTGAATCGAGGTCGGCAGCAGGGCCTTGAATTCGGCCAGGTATTTGGGAATGTCCAGCTGGCCGCTTTCGACGTTCTTGTACAGCGCCGCGCCCTCCTGAACCATCAGCATGCTGATGATGATCACCGGCAGAATCGCGATCAGCAGGCAGACCAGCAGCGTGCACAGCGACACCGCATTGCGCTTCCAGCCGAAGCGCGCCAGGAAGCGGCGTTGCAGAGGCGCGAAGATGATGCCCAGGATCACCGCCCAGAACACGGCGCCGTAAAACGGCAACATGATCCAGATGAAAGCGATGGTGACCAGCACCAGCAACAGCATGAGGGTTTTGTTTTGCAGCGCGGTATCGTTCATGTTCCTTCCATGTCATTGAGCCTTGCTGAGCGCGAGGCCTAATGATTAGTCCGCCGATCGCGACAGGAGTGCCGCCTGTAACGCAGACGAGACAAGACGTGGAATGGAATGATGAGTTGGCAGTGGCGGGTCGTGATGACCCGCCGTGCTGGCAATGAATGGCGTCTTCAGATACGGAATTGCCCGACCAGTTGGCCCAGGCGATGGTTGAGGTCGGTCAGGCTGCGCGAGGTGTTGGCACTGTGACGGGTTTCGTCGGCCACGCTTTCCACCGCAACGGCGATCTGATGCACGCTGCGGTTGATCTCTTCGGCCACGGCAGTCTGTTCTTCTGCGGCGCTGGCGATCTGCGCGTTCATTGAGTTGATGGTGCCGATCAACTGACCAATGGTGTCCAGCGAGGCCCCGGCTTCGTTGGCCTTGGCCGAGGTGCCATCGCCCGCTTCGCTGGAGCGACGCATCGCGGCCACCGCGCCTTGGGTGCCCTGTTGCAGGCGATCGATCATGCCCTGGATTTCCTGGGTGCTCTGCTGCGTGCGACTGGCCAGCGCGCGCACTTCATCGGCCACCACCGCAAAGCCACGACCGGCCTCCCCTGCCCGCGCCGCTTCGATGGCCGCGTTGAGGGCCAGCAGGTTGGTCTGTTCAGCGATGGAGCGAATCACCCCCAGCACGCCGACGATGGAAGTCACATCGTTCTGCAGACTGTCCAGCGAAGTGCCGCTGTGGCGGATGTCGTTCACCAGCGCGTGGATCTGCTGAATGCTGCCGTCGACCACACGCTTGGCGGCCTGCCCCTGTTCGTCGGTCTGCTGCGCGGCCACCGACGCACCTTGCGCGCTCTTGGCGACTTCCTGAGCCGCCGCCGACATCTGGTTGATGGCGGTCGCGACCTGATCAGTCTCGTGGCGCTGGCGTTCCATGGCCTGTTCGGAGCGTTGCGCCTGATCGGTGACCTCACCGACCAGCCCGGTCAGTTGCGAGGTCATTTCGGCGATCTGCCGCACCAGCCCGTGGATCTTGTCGACGAAGCGGTTGAACGAGCCGGCCAGTTCGCCGAGTTCGTCTTGCGAGGTCACGGCCAGGCGGCGGGTGAGGTCGCCCTCACCTGCCGCGATGTCGTCCAGGTTGGCCTTCATCAGGCGCAGCGGCCGCAGGATGCTGCCGGCGATCCATACGCCGATCACGGTAATGATCACCAACACCAATACGGCGATGCCAATGATGGTCATCAGCATGTCTTCCATGCGCTGGGTGACGGCCTGGCGGACCTCAGCGACCTTGGCGTCGATGTTGTCCAGGTTCACCGACGAGCCAACGGCCATGTCCCACTTGGCGAGGTATTCGGTGTAGCCGAGCTTGGGCACCAGTTCGCTGGAACCCGGCAGCGCCGAGGAGTATTCGAGGAAATGGGTGCCGTTCTTGGCGACCTCCACCAGGCCGCTGTTGACGTAGACGCCGTTGGGGTCGCGCACGTCCTTGAAGCTCTTGCCAATGCCGTCGGGGCTGTCGCCCTTGAACAGGCGCACGGCCTGAGAGTCGTAGCCGAAGAAGTAGCCGTCTTTGGCGTACTTGACCTGAGAGAGCATCTTGATGACTTGCGCGCGGGCCTCGATGTCGCCCGGCGCCGAGGCGTCGTACAGCGGCTTGATCATGCCCATGGCCACGGCGACGTAGCTTTGCAGGGTTGCCTTGGCTTCGGCGAGCAGGTGCTGACGGGTCTCTTCGACTTCGCGCCGGGCCTGTTCGCGCAGCATGAACACCGTGCTCACGCTGATGATCAACGCGAACACCGCCACCGGAAGTACTGCCAGAGAAAGGACTTTGGCCTTGAGATTTAGCCGCATGGGTATCGTGCCCCTTTTATTATTGTGAGCGTTGGCCCGTTGGGCTCCTTATCGGTTAACGGCGCGGCACGCAAAAAGTTGAGGTCACGACGGCGCTCATTACGTTAATGGATGCCCGGTTGCACGGTCTGACGCTCGGGCAGATCGATACGCACCTGCAAACCGCCCAATGGGCTTTCGAGCAACTGAATCCGCCCCCCCCAGGACTCCACGATGTCCTTGACGATGCCCAGCCCCAAGCCGTGGCCGGTCACCTGTTCGTCCAGGCGGTTGCCACGCCCGAGCACTTCTTCGCGCTGCACCTCGGGAATGCCCGGGCCGTCATCGTCGATCAACAGGCAGTAGCTGTCCGGCTCCCGGGTGATGCACAGGCGCACCGCGCTGTCGGCCCATTTGCAGGCGTTGTCGAGCAAGTTGCCCAGCAGTTCGAGGATGTCTTCCCGATCCCACGGCAGCACCAGGCCATGGCTGACGTGGTTGTTCAGTTCCAGGTGCTCGCCGTGGATCATCTGCAGGGTGGAAAACAGCCCCGGCAGCTCGACATCGCAGTCGAATCGCACGCCCGGCAAGGCATCGCCTGACAGTCGAGCGCGATTGAGCTCACGCTCCAGACGTTGCTGAATTTGCAGCAGCTGCTCGCGCAAGGTCTCACGCACTTGAGGGTGATCGGCCAGTTTCGGCCCTTGGGCGAGGCTCATCAGCACCGCCAGCGGCGTCTTCAAAGCGTGACCGAGATTGCCCAACGCGTTGCGCGAGCGCTTAAGGCTGTCTTCGGTGTGGGCCAGCAGATGGTTGATCTGCGCCACTAAAGGCTCCAGCTCCAGCGGCACCTCTTCATCCAGCTGCGAGCGCTGACCTTGCTGCAGCTGCTGAATCTGCTCGCGGGCCTTGTCCAGCGGGCGCAGGGCGCGGCGCACGGTAATCCGTTGCAGGATCAGAATCAGGATCAACCCGCCCAGCCCCAGCGCCAGACCGATGCGCTGAACCAGCGCAAAACTGGCCTGCACCGGGGTGTAGTCCTGGGCGACGGTGATGGAAATGGTCTGGCCGAACTTGCGGTACTCCGAACGCAGCAACAGCAGCGACTGTTTGGTCTTCTCCAGCTTGAAGTCGGCGTGCAGCCCGGCATCTTCAGGCTGCGGCAGCTCGAGGTCCCACAAGGACCGTGAGCGCCAGTGTCCGCCGTCGAAATCGATGCGGAAATAATGGCCGGAATAGGGGCGCTGATACCCCGGCGATAAACGCTGCTCGTCCAGTTGCATCCCGGCAGGGCCGCGAACGATGGCCACCAGCAGCAACTCGGCGTCGTTGCGCAACCCGGATTCCAGATAACGTTGCATGCCGACTTCGAACAGCCACAGGCTGACCTGCGCCAGCACCAGACCGATGACCAGCAGCACGCTGATCAGGCCCAGGCTCAAGCGTCGTTGTATCGACCTCACGCGCCCGTGCCGCCGAAACGATAGCCCTGACCGCGGCGGGTCTCGACCACCGCGCGCCCCAGCTTGCGGCGCAGGTGGTTGACGTGCACTTCGATCACGTTGGAATCGCGCTCGCTTTCGCCGTCATATAGATGCTCGGCCAGATGGCTTTTGGAGAGGATCTGCTCGGGGTGCAGCATGAAGTAACGCAACAGGCGAAATTCGGCAGCGGTCAGCTGGATTTCCTCACCGTCGCGAATGACGCATTGGCGGCCTTCGTCCAGATGCAGCCCCGCCGCTTCGAGCTTCGGCTGATTCGCCAGGCCACGCGCACGACGCAACAGCGCCTGAATGCGCAGTTGCAGTTCTTCGGGATGAAAAGGTTTGGTGAGGTAATCGTCGGCGCCGGCTTTCAGCCCTTCGATCCGTTCGGCCCAGGAGCCGCGCGCCGTGAGCACCAGCACTGGCGTCGAAAGGCCGTCGGCGCGCCACTGCTGCAGCACGTCGAGGCCCGGAACACCGGGCAGCCCCAGGTCGAGGATGATCAGATCATAGGGTTCGCTCGCGCCTTGATGGATGGCGTCGCGGCCATCGGCCAGCCAGTCCACGGCGTACCCCTGGCTCAAGGCGCTGACCAGCTCGTCGGCCAGGGGTACGTTGTCTTCAACCAGTAACAGGCGCATCAATCATCTTCCTTGTCTTCCAGCAGCCGGCGGTCGCGCGCGTCGAACTTGAGCTCGCGCACCACGTGATCGGCAGTCAGCAATTCGATCTCGTAGACCAGCACGTCGTGTTTCTCTTCCAGCTCCGCTTCCAGGAGCTTTGAACCGGGGTAGCGTCCCAACGCCTGTTCGATGAACTGCTCCAGCGGCAGGATGACGCCGCGCTGGCGTAGCGCAAGCGCCTCATCCTGATCCAGGTCCCGCGCGGTGCAAACCGTGCAGGCCATCACCGCGCAGGTTGCAAGCAGACCATAAACAAAACGTTCAGAAGGACGCTTACCGGCGATCATCAGGTGTCCTGGTGATCTTTGAGAATCTGGCCGTTAGTGGCATCGAGCTCGACGTCCCACTCGACGCCCTTGGCATCGCGCAGTTCGACCTGATAGACGTATTTGCCATATTCCTGTTCCAGTTCGGTCTCGGTGATGGTCGCGCCTGCGTGCTTGGCCAGCGCCGCGGCGTTGAGTTTTTCGAAAGACTGAATAGTACCTGCATCTCGCAGACGCAGGGCTTCATCCGGACCCAGATCCTTGGCTTGTACGTAACCTGCGGTGACAGCGAGAGCAGCGGTGGCGAAAAGGGCAGTGAAAAATTTCATGATGAATCTCCGTTGTGTTCGTCGTCTTGACGCCAACAACGATATCGAAGCGAACTTAATTGAAGCTTAATGTTCTGGCTAGATGCCATCACGTTTGGCAAGGACTGCCGCTTTCTGATCCCGCGCCAGTGGATATAATCCGCCTCTGTTCAACGCTGGAGTGCCCATGAGCGCCATTCAGATCAAGACGCCCGCACTGGCCATCAAAGCCGGCCCACGCGCATTGGCGCGCATTCGTGACCACGGCCTGTCGCCAGCCGATGTGGGCACGATTCCCGGTGCAGCGGGAGGCCCCAAGGCCCTGGGCATTCAGGGGCTCGATCTGGCCCTGTTCGGCGAATGGCTGCCGCGCGCCGAACGCGAGCGCTCGCTGATCGGCGCGTCCATCGGTTCCTGGCGCTTCGCCAGCGCCTGCCTGCCCAACCCCGTCGAAGGTATCGAGCTGCTCGGCAAGTTGTATAACGAGCAGAGCTTTGCCAAGGGCGTGACCATGGCCCAGGTCACTCAGAGCTGCGTAAAAATGCTCGACGACCTGTTGCAGGGCCGCGATGCCAGCGTGCTGAGCAACCCCCATTACCGCCTCAACATCATGATCGTCAAAAGCCACGGCTTGCTGGCGCTGGACCATCGCGGCGGGCTGGGCCTGGGGCTCGGCTCGGTGATCGCCAACAACCTGATCGGCCGCGCCCGCCTGTCGCGCCACTTCGAGCGCCTGATCATGCACGACGCTCGGCGGGCCCCGCCGTTGCTGGCGCTGACGGATTTTCCCTCGCGCTGCCTGCACCTGGACACCAGCAACCTGCGCCAGGCATTGCTCGCTTCAGGCTCGATCCCCATGGTCATGCAGGGCGTCATGGACATCCCCGGCGCCGGCCCCGGCACCTTTCGCGACGGCGGCCTGCTGGACTACCACCTGGACCTGCCCTACAGCGGCAGCGACATCGTGCTGTACCCGCACTTCACCGACAAGATCATCCCCGGCTGGTTCGACAAGACCCTGCCATGGCGGCGCGGCGATCTGAGCCGTTTGCAGGACGTTGTTCTGCTCGCGCCTTCGCGGGACTACCTGGCCTCCCTGCCCTACGGCAAATTGCCGGACCGCAGCGACTTCAAGCGCTTCGTCGGCAAGGACAAGGAACGCCAGCAGTATTGGCGGACCGCGATGGAGCAGAGCCGACGATTGGGCGATGAATTCATCGAACTGGTCGACAGCGGACGCCTGGCCGAGCGCCTTCAGCCTCTGGTCTGACAAAGCGCTGATTTAACGGCGCGGGTTTTAACCGGGCGGTCAGGTTCTGCCTGTGCCCCGGTGATCCATTGCTGGTAAACTCGCGGCCTGTATTTTTTCGCCCAGGCGATCGCCACTTTTCAAGGCCCTCAATACCGTGGAAATCTTCAAGGAATTTACATTCGAATCCGCCCACCGCCTGCCTCACGTCCCGGAAGGCCACAAGTGCGGTCGCCTGCACGGCCACTCGTTCCGTGTCGCGATCTACCTGCAGGGCGAGCCTGATCCACACACCGGCTGGATCCGCGACTTCTCCGAGATCAAGGCGATTTTCAAGCCGCTTTACGAGCGTCTGGATCACAACTACCTGAACGACATTCCCGGTCTGGAAAACCCCACCAGTGAGGTGTTAGTGAAGTGGATCTGGAATGAGCTCAAGCCGTTGTTGCCTGAGCTGTCGCAGATTCGCATTCACGAGACGTGCACCAGTGGCTGTGTTTATCGCGGGGAGTGATGGGTCTCGCGTCGCGCAGAAAACCACCTTCGGGTGGTTTTTTAGAGGCGGTTCGTTCTAACGGCCAAACTGTTTCGCCTTCGGCGAGTGACTTGAAAGGACACCAAGTAACCAGGTGTCCTTGCTCATGGTTTGGCTTCGACTTCACCGGTGTTCCATCACTCCGCCGGGACGTCACCCCCCGACAATCCGTGCTACAGGTGATGGCGTCAGAACCGGTAGTTCAGCGCAAGGCTGGACAATACGGTTCTGCTGGCTTGAGAGCCTGATTCCCCGCCGTAGTAGTCGCGCTTGCCGCTTGCCAGGTCCTTTTGCAGGATGCTGCCCTTGGCTTCGGCATAAACCTGATAATCCACGCCGGCCTTGACCGACAGCTGTGGACTGACCTGATAGGCGACGCCCAGCGCCAGGCTTTGCATGCGGCCGTTGTTGCCGTTGTTGCCGGTGAAGGTGGTTTCGCGCAGGTGATGCTGGTCGTAATCCCTGGCCTTGACCCACTGGCTGTACTTGAAGCGCCCTTCCAGGGTCCAGTCCCGATAGGTATAGAGCCCGACCAACCCCAGGTAAGGGGTGTCATAACGCTGTTCGTAGGTGATGCCTTTCAAGCCCTTCGGGATCTCTATGGAAATATCGCGAAAGCCCTCATCCGATGAATAGGTCAGGCTGCCCCCTCGGGCCTGCCAGCCGAACTCGTTGCGCTGGTATCCCAGCAAGGCACCCAACGCCAGATCGTCGCGCTTGATGGCCCAGAGCGTGGCGGCAAATTCGGCCTGCCAGGCTTTCTGAACACGGGTGTCAGGGTGATCCGAAAGGTGGCTCCACTCGGCATACTCATCGCTCAGCCAGTCGTAATCCTTCATGTGCCCATCGCCCTTGGCGATTTTCGTCCAGCCGCGGGCTTCGAGGGTCAGTGAATCAGTTGGGTGGTAGGCCAACCCCAAATGAAGCGTGGGGACTTGCTTGAGGTCCCAGTTCAGCTGGCTGACTTTTTTGCCATCGTAGGTGTCGTAGACCTTTTCCTGCGCCTGACCGTTTAGCAGCCCTGTCCCCAGGCTCAGTTCAACGCTGCCCAATTGGAACTGTTGTTCATCCATTACTTGCGCATGAGCGAGTGATTCTTGCGCGAACGCTGCAAGAGTCAGCAATACCAGCGTGTTGCTTGCCTTCATAAGCTGTTGAATACCTTTCGTTGGAAGAGATGCCTGTGGCTTGGCAGGTGGCGAAAGGATGACTTTTCAGGCGGGATGTTTCTGTCAGGTGGGTCTTGTGTTGCAGTGTGAAAACAGGAAGCCAGGGATGGGAAATGGACTACAACAAAAACGCCCCGAACCAGTCGGGGCGTTTTCATCAGGTTTCAGCGAGCAAATCATTACCCGCCACTACCCTCACATTACTTGGGAAACGCAGGCGGGTTAACCCCGGCCATGTCTTCCATCACACGAACCACCTGGCAGCTGTAACCGAATTCGTTGTCGTACCAGACGTACAACACCACACGGTTATCGTTGACGATGGTCGCTTCAGCGTCGACCACACCGGCGTGACGCGAGCCCACGAAGTCGGTGGACACCACTTCCTGGGACGCCACGAAGTCGATCTGCTTGTGCAGGTCCGAATACAGCGCGGTCTGGCGCAGGTACTCGTTGACCTCCTCGCGGCTGGTGGTCGCGTTCAGGTTCAGGTTCAGAATCGCCATCGAAACGTTCGGCGTCGGCACGCGGATCGCGTTGCCGGTCAGCTTGCCAGCCAGCTCAGGCAGGGCCTTGGCAGCAGCGGTAGCAGCACCGGTTTCGGTGATGACCATGTTCAGCGCGGCGCTACGGCCACGGCGATCGCCCTTGTGGAAGTTGTCGATCAGGTTCTGGTCGTTGGTGTACGAGTGAACCGTTTCAACGTGACCGTTGACGATGCCGAACTTGTCGTTGATGGCCTTGAGCACCGGCACGATGGCGTTGGTGGTGCAGGACGCCGCCGAAACGATCTTGTCATCAGCGGTGATCTGCTGATGGTTGATGCCGTGAACGATGTTCTTCAGCTTGCCTTTGCCCGGTGCGGTCAGCACCACGCGATCGACGCCAGGGCACTGCAGGTGCTGGCCCAGACCGTCGGCATCACGCCAAACGCCGGTGTTGTCGACCAGCAGCGCGTCCTTGATGCCGTACTGGGTGTAGTCCACCTCGGTCGGGTTCTTGGCGTAGATCACCTGGATCAGGTTGCCGTTGGCGGTGATGGTGTTGTTGGCTTCGTCGACGGTGATGGTGCCATCGAACGGGCCGTGCACCGAGTCACGACGCAGCAGGCTGGCACGCTTGATCAGGTCGTTTTCCGACCCCTTGCGAACCACGATGGCGCGCAGACGCAGGCCGTCGCCGCCACCGGTTTTTTCGATCAGGATGCGCGCCAGCAGACGACCGATACGGCCGAAACCGTACAGGACGACGTCGGTGCCTTTACGTGCGCCGGAGTTTTGCTGGCCAACGATTTCGGCCATTTCTTCGCGAACAAACTGCTCGGCGGTACGGCCATTGGCCTCGGC
>CAURWS010000044.1:0-12622 GCA_963528485.1 uncultured Pseudomonas sp.
GCCCATGAGCATGCCCGGTAAGAGCACCAGCAGCGGCACCAGTTCAATCGACAGGATCACCCAGGGCCGCGCGCCGTGCAGGTCGGCGAAGACCAGGTAGTAAATGCACAGCAGCGCGACCAGCCCCAGAAAGCACATCAAGGCAGCCACCCGGCTCAAGCGGACCCGAGGTTCCAGCCATTCGAGCGCGGGCAACACCTTGGGCTTTCTAGCCACGGGAAGGATCCAGCAGCAAGGCGGTTTTCGCCAGACGCTGACCCAAAGCGCGGCATAGCGTGGTTTCGTGATGATCCAGCGGGCGCTTGCCGTCGGCACCGGCGTGGTGGCTGGCGCCATAGGGCGTGCCGCCGCCGCGGGTTTCGATCAGCGCCGCTTCGCTGTAGGGCAGGCCGGTGACCAGCATGCCGTGGTGCAGCAGAGGCAGCAGCATCGACATCAGCGTGGTTTCCTGGCCGCCGTGCAGGCTGGCGGTGGAGGTGAACACGCTCGCCGGTTTGCCGACCAATGCGCCGGTCAGCCACAGGTTGCTGGTGCCGTCGAGGAAGTATTTCAGCGGCGCGGCCATGTTGCCGAAGCGCGTCGGACTGCCCAGCGCCAGGCCCGAGCAGTTCTTGAGGTCGTCGAGGGTGGCATAAGGCGCGCCGGTTTCAGGGATGCTCGGCGCCACGGCTTCGCACTCGGTGGAAATCGCCGGCACGGTGCGCAGCCGCGCTTCCATGCCGCCCATTTCGATGCCTCGTGCGATCTGCCGGGCCATCTCGCTGGTCGAGCCGTTGCGGCTGTAAAACAGCACGAGGATATACGGCGCGCTCACGGCAGGATCTCCAGGATTTTCTCGGGTGGACGACCGATCACAGCTTTGTTTCCGACGATCAGGATCGGCCGTTCGATCAGCTTGGGGTGCGCGGCCATGGCGTCGATCAGAGCGTCGTCGCCCAGGCTCGCATCATTCAGATTCAATGTTTTGTATTCGTCTTCGCCGGTGCGCAGCAGGGCACGTGGGTTAATGCCCAGCTTGCCGAGCAGCTCACGCAGTTGCGCGGCGTTCGGCGGGGTTTCCAGATAGCGGACGATGGTCGGCGTCATGCCGCGCTCTTCGAGCAATTCCAGCGCGCCACGTGACTTGGAGCAGCGTGGGTTGTGATAAAGCGTCAGATCGGTCATTTGCGGGTCGCATCTTTCGTGAGGTGGCGGCTATTCTACAGCGGTAATGGTAAAGGCCAAGTTAGCGCCTGCACCGGTTTTCTTCGAAAGGAACAAGCATCATGGCAAGGCGGTTGGCAGTAGCGTTAGTGCTTATCGGAAGTGTGTTGCTCAGTGGTTGCGGCGTGGACCTGGGCACTGACCAGAACGGTCAGAAAATCGCCAACGACCGGGTCGACAATCACTGGCTGGTGGTCAACTACTGGGCCGAATGGTGTGGCCCGTGCCGCACGGAAATCCCCGAGCTGAACAAACTCTCCGAGCAACTGAGCGGGCAGAAAGTCAGCGTGTTCGGCGTCAATTTCGACAACCTGCAGGGCGATGACCTGAAAAACGCCAGCAACGCGCTGGGGATCAAATTCACCGTGCTGGCCCAGGACCCGGCCGAGCAATACGACCTGCCCAAGAGCGAAGCGCTGCCGGTGACCTACATCATCGACGACAAGGGCAAGGTGCGTGAGCAACTGATGGGCGAGCAGACCGCAGCCGGTGTGGCGCAGAAGCTGGCGGAGTTGAAAGGGAAGGGTTGATTACCCTTCTTCAGGCCAGAACCTCAGAGGCAAACCCTGGGCGGGCCACAGCTGCAACTGCTCGACTTCGGACACATCCCAGTGCTGAACCTTGCCAAGGGCTTCGAGGAAACGGTGCTCCTGCTCCATCAGGGCAGGGGCGCACATCTTGCGCGTGCTGCCGACAGGGCCAAAGTGGATCTTGTCGCCATCGACTGTGTACGACGCGAACCAGTGGTTGCAGCCCCCGTTGCCGTACGCCCGACCGTCCTTGCCCAGGGTCATGGTCAGGTGGCTGTTGTCGATCAGCGGACGTTCACCAATCCATTCCAGCACGTAACCGTGGTCACGCTTGAGCGCGTCGGTGTCGGTCGCGCAACCGCTCAGCAGCGCGGCGGCCAGCAGGGTCAGGCACAGGCGTTTCATGCGGCGTTCCTGGCGCAGGCCGGGCACAGGTGGTTTTCGCCGACGGTTTTCCAGCCCAGTTCGGCAATGCGCGCGGTGGCGGCCGGTTTCAGGGCTTTCTTGCCTTCCTTGCCGTCGACCATGAACTCGATGTCCTGCTCTTTGCCACAGCCGTTGCAGTTGACCTTCCACTGATGAATGGCCAGCTCGGTGAATGCCGGGCCATTGGCCACTGCAACCCACTGACCCGGCGGGTTGATCAGGTGGCGGACTTTCTCGACGTTCAGGCGCATGTACAGGTCTTTGCTGCCTTTGACGGTGACGAGCAGCACGTCGTCGTGCTTGATCGAGCCACCGTTGCCGGTCACCTGATAGCGCCCGACCGCCAGGCTGCGGCATTCGATCAGGGTGTGTTGCGGGGTGAGCATGCTGTAACGGAAATCGTGTTCGGCCATGGGGGTCTCCAAATAGGCGCGCATGCTAACACTTTAGCGCAGGCGTTTTTGCTGCCGCAGGGCGGACGCCGCTTTTGATTCGGCCCAGAGGGCGCAGGAGGCTGGCTTGCCAACGATCGACCGGGCACCGGTCGCAAAACCTGCTGCCTCGGGAACAACTGAAGCACTGAATTGCCGGGGTTTGCTGTCGCTTCGCAACAGATCGCTGGCAAGCCGGCTCCTACGCCCTCCGGGCAGAAGCGAATGGTATTTACACCAGATTCTGCGGGCTGCCGCTCGCCCAGCCCGCAATATTATCCAGCGTCGTCTGCGCAATCGCCCCCAGCGCCTCGCGGGTCAGGAAGGCCTGATGCGCGGTGATCACCACATTGGGAAAGGTCAGCAGGCGCGCCAGCACGTCGTCCTGCAGGGGCAGGTCCGAGCGGTCTTCGAAAAACAGCTGCGCTTCTTCCTCATACACATCCAGCCCCAGATACCCCAATTGGCCGCTTTTCAACGCGTCTATCAGCGCCGGGGTGTCGACCAGCGCGCCGCGACCGGTGTTGATCAGCATCGTCCCGCGTTGCATGCGCGCCAGCGACGCTGTGTTGATCAAGTGCCGGGTGTGCTCGTTGAGCGGGCAATGCAGGCTGATGATCTGCGCCTCGGCCAGCAGCTCGTGCAGCGGCAGATAACGGGCGCCAAGGGCCTCGACCTGCGGGTTGGGGTACGGGTCATAGGCCAGCAGCTTGCAGCCGAAGCCGGCCATGATCTTCGCGAAAGTGGCGCCGATCTGCCCGGTACCGACCACGCCGACGGTCTTGCCCACCAGGTCGAAACCGGTCAGGCCGTGGAGGGTGAAATCGCCGTCGCGGGTGCGGTTGTAGGCGCGGTGCAGGTGGCGATTGAGCGAGAGAATCAGCGCCACGGCGTGCTCGGCCACCGCGTGAGGTGAATAGGCCGGAACGCGCACCACGTCCAGATTCAGGCGCTTGGCGGCAGGCAGATCGACATGGTTGAAACCCGCCGAACGCAGGGCAATCAGCTTCGTTCCACCGGCGGCGAGGCGTTCCAGGACCGGCGCGCTCAGGTCGTCATTTATGAAGGCGCAAACCACCGGATAGCCATGGGCCAGGGCGACGGTGTCCAGTGTCAGGCGCGCGGGCTGAAAATGCAGCTCGATGCCCGCGCCAGCCTGGGCGGCGAGAAAGCTGTCGCGGTCGTAGTTCTGGCTGCTGTAGAGGAGGGTGCGCATGGCTGATCCTTTATGAGGTTTTCACGGCCGCCGCAGGACCCAATGTGGGAGCCGGCTTGCTGGCGAAAGCGTCGGGCCAGACACTTCAATGGTGACTGACACCCTGTATTCGCCAGCAAGCCGGCTCCCACGGCCTTCGGCCAGATGCAGCGTATCCGGGTTCTGCAACAAAACCGTGACCCACATCAAGCACTCACCCGCGCCTCGGTCTCCAGCCGGGTGATTGCCTTGTCGAGCTCGTCCAGCGCCTTGTCGGCCTCGGCGGATTCCTGTTTGAGCAGGGTTTCGCTGCGCTGACAGGCCGCGCGCAATTGCGGGACGCCGCAGTAGCGGGTGGCGCCGTGCAGGCGATGAACCCGCTCGATCAGCGCGACGGTGTCCTGTTCTTCCCTGGCGGCGCAAATGGCCTGGCGGTCGGTGTCCAGCGAGGCGAGCAGCATCGCCAGCATGTCGGCGGCCAAATCGGCTTTGCCAGCGGCCAGGCGCAAGCCTTCTTCGTGATCGAGCACCTGCAGGTTGACGCCGCCCTGGCTGATTTCGTGATGACGTTCCGGCGCCTGGTTGCGCAGGGCCAGGCCCGTCCATTTCAGCACCACCTGCGCCAGTTGCCGTTCGCTGATCGGCTTGGTCAGGTAGTCGTCCATGCCGCTCTGCAGCAGCGCGCGTTTTTCGTTGGCCATGGCGTGAGCGGTGAGGGCGACGATCGGCAAGGAAGTAATCTGCCGCTCGGTTTCCCAGCCGCGAATCGCTTCGGTGGCCTGACGCCCGTCCATGCCCGGCATCTGCACGTCCATCAGTACGAGATCAAAAGGTTCGTCCTGCACCGCTTGCACGGCCGCGTAGCCACTGTCGACGGCCAATACCTTGGCGCCCATGTCTTCGAGCAGCGTTTGAACGAGGAGCAGATTGGCCGGATTGTCGTCCACGCACAGGATGCGCGGCGGGCGGCTGGAGACCGGTTCGGGCAATTCGGTGCGCAGCTGTTTGGGGCTGATCAGCTCCGACAGCGCGCGGCGCAGTTTGCGCGTGCACGCCGGTTTTGCCTGCAACTGGGTGTAGGCGTCGGGCACCGAGACCTGATACAGCGCCTGCTCGGTGGTCGGGCACAGCACCAGCACCTTGCAGTCGAGGTTTTCCAGGTCCCAGATCTGCTGGCGCAGACGCTCAGGCGGCAGTTCGTGAGCGGTGACGCCCAGCACGGCCATCTCGATGGCGTGAGGCGTCTGATGCACCACGGTCACGCCGTTGATGAGGTTTTCCAGGTTGTTGAAGACCATCGGCTGCAAACCGCAGTCTTCCAGCTGATGCTCCAGCGCCTGGCGGGCCAGGTCATGGTGTTCCAGTACGGCGGCACGTCGGCCCAGCAGTGGCGGGGCGGGCAGGTCTTCGATGTCGTCGCGGGTTTTCGGCAGGGTCAGGCTGATCCAGAATTCCGAGCCTTCGCCGGGGATGCTTTCGACGCCGATTTCGCCGCCCATCTGTTCGATCAGACGCTTGGAAATCACCAGCCCCAGCCCCGTGCCGCCTGAGTGACGCGACAGCGAGTTGTCGGCCTGGCTAAAGGCCTGGAACAGCGCGCGCACATCCTGACTGGACAGGCCGATGCCGGTGTCCTGCACGCTGATGCGCAGCTGCACCTTGTCATCCTGTTCGTCTTCGAGCATCGCCCGGGCAACGATGGTGCCTTCGCGGGTGAACTTGATGGCGTTGCTCACAAGGTTGGTGAGGATCTGCTTGAGCCGCAGCGGGTCGCCCACCAGCGACAACGGCGTGTCGCGATAGACCAGGCTCACCAGCTCCAACTGCTTGGCGTGAGCGGCGGGAGCGAGGATGGTCAGGGTATCTTGTAGAAGGTCACGCAGGTTGAACGGAATGGCATCGAGCACCAGCTTGCCGGCCTCGATCTTCGAGAAGTCGAGGATCTCGTTGATGATGCTTAGGAGGCTGTCGGCGGATTTTTCGATGGTGCCCAGGTAGTCGTGCTGGCGCGGGGTCAGCTCGCTTTTCTGCAACAAGTGGGTAAATCCGAGAATGCCGTTGAGCGGCGTGCGGATCTCGTGGCTCATGTTGGCGAGGAATTCGGACTTGATCCGGCTGGCCTCCAGCGCTTCCTTGCGCGCCAGATCCAGCTCGATGTTCTGGATTTCGATAGTTTCCAGGTTCTGGCGCACGTCTTCTGTAGCCTGCTCGATGTTGTGCTGCAACTCTTCCTGGGCGTTCTGCAAGGTGGCGGCCATGCGGTTGATGCCCGAGCCAAGCTCGTCCAGTTCGTGACTGCCCATCGGCGGCAGTCGCGCCTCCAGATTGCCTTCCTTTAATTGCGCGACCACGTGTTTGATCTGGGAAATCGGCCCGTTGATAGTGCGGCTCATGCGCAGCGCCAGCATGGCGGTCAGCACCAGCCCGGCGGCGATCAGCAGCAGGCTGGCAAACAGGCTGCGATAACCGCGCAACAGCGTGCCACTGTGAGACAGCTCCAGCTCGACCCAGCCCAGCAGGCGGTCTGCTTCTTCGGGGATGATATCGCCGGTCAGGTGGCGGCTGCGGCCAAACACCGGCATCAGGTAACGGGTGGCGTCGTTGTCCGAGCGCTGCAGCATGTGCGTGCTGTTGCCGATCGGCGCCTGATTGATCATGGTCGGGCCGGCATGGGCCAGCAGGGCGCGGTCGGCATCGAGAAACGACACGGCGCGCACGTCGGCCTGCTCCAGCACCTGGCCGGCGATGCGATCGAGCATCGGCTTGTCAGCGGTGGCCAATGCGGCGGCAGACAGCGGGGCCAGTTCGTTGGCGATCATTTCGCCGCGCTTGAGCAACTGGGTCTGCAACTCCGACAGTTGCATCCAGGTGAAATAGCCGCCCAGCAACGCCGCCATCAGGCAGGTCGGGAGCAGCGTCAGCAGCAAGACGCGGCCTTTTATGCCCAGTTTGTTCAGCACATCGTTCTCTCCGGCAATCCTGGCCGCCTGCCCGTGTCTGGCAGAACCTGCGCCCCGGTCGCCCTGATTTTTGAGTACAGCACTTTGGTCTTTGCGCAGTGTAGCCATTTGCACGACGGGTTTGGCGTCTAAATGGGCGATCAGCGAAGGCTCCTACAACGTTCTCCGATCAGTCACCATTGCCCGCCACTGCGCAATCTTGAATAATCGCGGCCTTGAGAATCAGTCGCAGACGCCAATGAATCCCGCAATCATTCATCGCCCCAGCATACTCGCCATCGAGGACGACCCGGTGCTCGGCGCGTTTGTCCATGAGCAACTGGACCGCTGCGGCTTTCACGTGACCTGGTGCCAGAGCGGCACCGAAGGTCTTGAGCGCGCCCAGAGTCAGCCGTTCGACGTGGTGCTGATGGACATCCTGCTGCCGGGCATGAATGGCCTCGACATCCTCACCCACCTGCGTCGCCGGCACTCGATGCCGATCATCCTGATGTCGGCGCTGGGCGCTGAAGCCGATCGCATCACCGGTTTTCGCAACGGCGCCGACGATTACCTGCCCAAACCCTTCAGTGTCGATGAGTTGCGGGTTCGCATCGAGGCCATTCTGCGGCGCGTGGAGCTGGAGCGACGGTTCAATGCGCTGGTAGTTGCGCCTCAGGAGCCTGAGGTGGCTGAGGGCGACGAACTGGCATTCGACGAGCGCCTGTGTGACGTCAGTCTGGCGGGCAAGAGTGCGCAACTGACCCGCAGCGAATATCGCCTGCTGGAAACCCTGTGGCGCAACCCCGAAGACGTCTTGAGCAAACCCTTCCTTTATCAGCATGTGCTGCAACGCGGTTATTCCCAGCACGACCGCAGCCTGGACATGCACATCAGCCAGATCCGTCGCAAGCTCAAGGGCATCGGCTACGAAGCCCGTCAGGTACGCACCGTATGGGGCAAGGGCTATGTGCTGACGGCGGCAGACGTGGATGCCTGAGCGCGCCCCCCGCCTGCCGGGCAGGCATTCGCTGTTCTGGAAGCTGGCCGTTCTGCTGGTGGGCTTTTGCCTGCTGATGATCTGGCTGAGCTGGTATTGGGGTCGCTACCTCGAAACCCAGAATGCCTACCTTTCACCCGAAGCACGCCAGGTGCTTAACGGATACGCCGCCGAGGCCGAACAGGCGTGGGGCGTGGGCGATGAAAAGGGCATCGACGACTGGCTGATGGAAGTCCGGCGTCACGAAAAAGGCTGGGTGGGCGTCATTGGCAGCGACCTGCAGTCCCTGAGCAGCGTGCCGCTGGATGATCGTCAGGCCCAGCGTCTGACCTTCATGCGTGGCGTCGACTGGCCCATGAGCCGTCGGCAGAAGAACGCACCCTGGTTGAAGATCCCATTCCCCAATGACCCCAGCATCGGCAGCCTGATCATCGAATTGCCCGAGCGTTTCACGCCCGGCCGTTACGCACTGGTGTGGCAGATGCTGACCAACGTGGTGATCCCCGCGCTGTTCACCTTGCTGCTGTGCGTGGGCTTGTACCGCGTGCTGATTCGCCCGCTTAACCAGCTGCGCGAACAGGCCAATGCCTGGCGCGCCGATCGCCTGTCCAATCGGTTGTCCCCGCAAATGACCTCGCGCCAGGACGAACTGGGGGAGCTCAACCGCGCCTTCGACCACATGGCCTCCCGGCTGCAATCCACCGTACAGACCCAGCAACAACTGTTGCGCGACCTGTCCCATGAACTGCGCACGCCGTTGAGCCGCCTGCGGGTGGCCTGCGACAGCGAGCAAAGCCTGCCAGAGTTGCGCGAGCGCCTGAGCCGCGAGGTCGAGGGCATGCGTCGGCTGGTCGACGACACCCTGCATCTGGCGTGGCTGGATGCCGAACGGGAAAAACTGCCCGACGAAGACATTCAGGTGCCCGCGCTGTGGGACATGCTGGTGGACAACGCCTGTTTCGAGAGCTGCTGGCCGTCGCGCCAGCTGATCTGCGATCTGGACAGCGACTGCTGGGTGCGAGGGCACCTCAATACGCTGGCCCAGGCGCTGGAAAACATTCTGCGCAACGCCATCCGCCATTCTCCGGCTGACGGCCTCGTGCGTCTGGGCGGGCGGCGCGACGGCGAGGACTGGGTGATCTGGCTGGAGGATCAGGGCGGCGGCGTCGATGACCACGATCTGGAGCGAATCTTTGCCCCGTTCATCCGCCTCGACGGTGCCCGGCCAGGCGACGGCGGATTCGGCCTGGGGCTGAGCATCGCGCGCAATTCGTTGCGACTGCAGGGCGGTGACATGTGGGCGGAAAACACCCATGACGGCCTGCGGATGTTCATGCGCTTGCCTGCGCGGGAAGTGAAGCGGTAGTGGCGTGAAACCCGCTTATTCCTTTTCGCCATATCGAACTCACTTTGCGTGATATGGGCTTGGGGCGATTGCCGGTATGATAGGCGACCCCCGCACGTCTGGATCGCGAACACGCCATGACCCTGCAGTATCAAACCATCGCCGATTGCGTCGGCAACACCCCGCTGGTGCGTCTGCAACGCATGGCCGGGAACACCAGCAACACCTTGCTGCTCAAGCTCGAAGGCAATAACCCGGCCGGTTCCGTGAAGGACCGCCCGGCGCTGTCGATGATCACCCGCGCCGAGTTGCGCGGCCAGATCCATCAAGGCGATACGCTGATCGAAGCCACCTCCGGCAACACCGGTATCGCCCTGGCCATGGCTGCGGCGATCAAGGGTTATCGCATGATCCTGATCATGCCCGACAACTCCAGTGCCGAGCGCAAGGCGGCGATGACCGCCTATGGCGCCGAGCTGATCCTGGTCAGCAAGGAAGATGGCATGGAAGGCGCGCGTGATCTGGCCGAGCGCATGCAGGCCGAAGGCCGTGGCAAGGTGCTGGACCAGTTCGCCAACGGTGACAACCCCGAGGCGCATTACGTCGGCACCGGCCCGGAAATCTGGCGGCAGACCGGCGGCACCATCACCCATTTCGTCAGCTCCATGGGGACCACCGGGACCATCATGGGCACCTCGCGTTACCTCAAGGAACAGAATCCCGAGATCCAGATCGTGGGCCTGCAGCCCATGGACGGCTCGGCCATTCCGGGCATCCGTCGCTGGCCCCATGAGTACCTGCCGAAGATCTATCAGGCCGACCGTGTCGACCGGATCATGGACATGGCCCAGACCGAGGCCGAGGACGTGATGCGTCGTCTGGCCCGTGAAGAAGGCATCTTCTGTGGCGTGTCTTCGGGCGGCGCCGTGGCCGGCATGCTGCGCCTGTCGCAGGAAGTCGAAAACGCGGTGATGGTCGCGATCATTTGTGACCGTGGCGACCGTTACCTGTCGACCGGTGTCTACGATGCGCCCAACTGATGGCCAAGCGTGAGACAGGCCTGCGCTTCCAGCCCAGTGGCGGCACTCGGACAGCGCAGGTCCCGACCGGTAAAAAGCAACGTTTGAACATCGAGCGGCTGGCCAACGACGGCCGAGGCATCGGCTTCGTCGAGGGTCGCACCTGGTTCGTCGCCGGCAGTCTGGCCGGTGAAGAAGTGGAAGCCCGCGTGCTGGGCGCCCACGGCAAGGTGGTCGAGGCGCGCACCGAGCGTGTGTTCCAGGCCAGCCCGTCCCGTCGTCCGGCGCCGTGCAAACACTTCGGTCGTTGCGGCGGCTGCAGCGTGCAGCAGATGCCCCATGACGAACAGCTCGCCCTGAAACAGCGCATGCTCGCCGAGCAGCTGAGCCGGGTGGCGGGTGTCGAGCCCGAAGAGTGGGCCGCGCCGCTGACCGGCGCCGAATACGCCTACCGCCGCCGTGCGCGCATCGCGGTGCGTTGGGACGCCAGGGCCAGGCGGCTGGATGTCGGCTTTCGCGCCGCGTCGAGCCAGGACATCGTCGCCATCAATGAATGCCCGGTGCTGGTACAGGCCTTGCAACCGATCATGACGGCGTTACCGGCCATGCTCAAAACCTTGAGCAAGCCTCAGGCGCTGGGGCATGTCGAGTTGTTCAGCGGTTCGGCCAATGCCGTGTTGCTGCGTCATACCGCGCCGCTGGCAGACAAAGACCTGGATACCCTCAAAACCTTTTGCAACACATTCGACGCGCAGCTCTGGTTGCACGGCGAAGGCGAGCCACAGCCAGCAGACGCTTCGGCACAGCTGGGCTACCAGCTGGCGCCGTGGGATCTGCAGCTTGCGTACCGTCCCGGCGACTTTGTGCAGGTCAACGCACAGGTCAATACCGCGATGATCGCCCAGGCACTTTCGTGGCTTGCCCCTCGTTCAGATGAACGAGTGCTGGACTTGTTCTGCGGGCTTGGTAACTTCGCTCTACCGCTGGCGCAGATCGCGCGTGAAGTGGTGGCAGTGGAGGGCGTCGATGTCATGGTTCGACGGGCTGCCGGTAACGCGTTGAGCAACGATCTACACAATTTGAAATTTCATCAGGCGGATCTGTCGCAGCCGCTGGACAAGGCGTCATGGGTAGCGGAAGGTTTTCAGGCGGTACTGCTCGATCCCCCGCGTGACGGGGCGTTCGAAGTGGTCGGCAAACTCAGGAAACTGGGCGCCGAACGGTTGGTGTATGTGTCGTGCAACCCGGCAACTTTGGCGCGCGACACGGTCGAACTGATCAGGCAGGGCTACCGATTAAAACGTGCCGGAATCCTCGATATGTTTCCGCAGACAGCGCATGTCGAGGCGATGGCGTTATTTGAAGCGAGTAAGTGAGACCCAAAGGGCTTCAGGAAGCAAGCCTGCGTCTCACAGGGAATCTCGTTTAATCCGACTGGCCCGCGCATGCCAGCCCTTGCAAGGCCCGCAAGGAGCATGCGCTGAAGAAGGCCGGCGACTGATGGCGCATTTCATCGCGCCGTAGGGAAGGTAAGCAACATGGTACAGGTGAGAGCACACCAGCCGATCAACACAGACGGCAGTATCAATCTCGACGCATGGCTTGATCATGTGGTCAGCGTCGATCTCGCAGTGGACCGACAGGCGTTGAAAGAAGCCTGTGAATTTGCCCGGCAAGCCGAGCAACAGGACAACGCCGCCAAGAACCTCTGGGCGGAAGGCACGTCGAGTTTTCAGACGGGCCTGGAAATCGCCGAAATCCTGGCCGACCTCAAGCTCGACCAGGACTCGCTCATCGCCGCCGTGATTTACCGCGCGGTGCGTGAAGGCAAGATTCCCTTGTCTGACGTCAGCCAGCGTTTCGGCGCCACGGTTGCCAAGCTGATCGACGGCGTGCAGCGCATGGCGGCCATCAGCGCCAGCCTCAGCCCGCGCCAGTCGCTGGTGCTCGGCACTCAGGCGCAGGTAGAAAACCTGCGCAAGATGCTCGTGGCCATGGTCGACGACGTGCGCGTTGCGCTGATCAAGCTGGCTGAACGCACCTGCGCCATTCGCGCGGTGAAGAACACCGACGACGAGAAGCGCAACCGCGTCGCCCGGGAAGTCTTCGACATCTATGCCCCCTTGGCCCATCGACTGGGCATCGGCCACATCAAGTGGGAGCTGGAGGACCTGTCCTTCCGCTATCTGGAGCCTGAGCAATACAAGCAGATCGCCAAGCTGTTGCATGAGCGCCGCCTTGATCGCGAGCGCTTCATCACCGACGTCATGTCGCAGCTGGAAAACGAACTGCTGGCCACCGGCGTCAAGGCCGACATCAGCGGCCGGGCCAAACACATCTATTCGATCTGGCGCAAAATGCAGCGCAAAGGTCTGGAATTCAGCCAGATCTACGACGTTCGCGCCGTGCGCGTGCTGGTTCCGGAAATGCGCGATTGCTACACCGCGCTCGGCATCGTCCACACCCTGTGGCGGCACATTCCCAAAGAGTTCGACGACTACATCGCCAACCCCAAGGAAAACGGCTACCGCTCG
>CAURWS010000045.1:0-12539 GCA_963528485.1 uncultured Pseudomonas sp.
CGAATATTCGTTCGACTTGATCGGACGATTCAGGGGCATCAGGCAGGGACAAACGTACGGATTCGACAGGCATGACTGCAGGCCCTTATTGAAGTTATAGAGTGGTTTTAGAGTTATTACTCTATAAAGTCAAATGGGCGACCGTATACCAGCGATGTCCCCCGATTACAGCGCTCACTTCATCTTGTCAGCGCATTCGGCAGTCGATGCTCAATCCATTCCCTGACCTTGGCCGCGTCGACGTGGTAACCCCTGTAATAGAGCTCTCGGGACGTTCGCGCGCCGGTTTTATAGGTGAGAAATTCCATGTCCACCCCGACGATCGCCGCCAGGTTGGAGAAGCAGGACAGATCCCCGTACTCCTCAGCCATCCAGCACAACGCTTGGGCTCCCTGAGAGGCGAACATGATGTTGGTCCATGCGGCGCCGGTGGGGCCCACGATCATCTCGGCGTTTGCCATGATCGCGACTTGACGGCTGACGTCCAGGTCTTCCATGTACACATTGATGAATCCATACGGCTGAAGCAGGTCAATGATTTCGGTCTGGTTGTAGTGACGCAGGAAGCCTTTGCGCGCCAGGAAAACTCGTTTCGGCAGCTCTGCCGTTGAGATGCCTTGCGTCAGACTGAGCGCATTGGCGCGTAGAAACTGAATGGATTCAGGGCGTGCAAAGTTGCTTTCGGTGGTGTTTTCGACCCCGTCCTTGAAGTTGGGAATCATGTTGTTTGGCGCCGTGATAAAGAGCAAATCGTCAACGCGATAGGTCAGCAGGTTATCGAGATAGATGAATGGTCTGTCGATCCCGAAGCTGTCTATCAAGGTGCGAATGGACGGGATGGTCTGGCTGCGTGCTGAGATAAGAATCGGGTAGTCGTGATACCGATCCGGCAGTTCTGCGATGAACTGCAGTTGAGACAGCACTTCCAGCACCCAGTGATAGTAATTCACTTCGCTGCAGCCGTTTATCACGATGCCCTTTTCAATCTGTTCGGCCTCATGGGTGCGAACCAGCGCCAGTCTCTTGCCGTGATAAACCACGTGAGAAACGCTGTAGTCGGCGTTGCGATGTTTGACCGTGGTGATGCGTTCAATGAACAGCCGCTCATCGGGCAGGATGACCGAGCGGGAGACAGACGCAATCTGTCCCTGACGCAGGCGATGAAGTGCAACTTCCGGAAAGGTTATTGCCGTGGGAGCGACTTTTTTTCCTATGAACCGAGGCCCTTGAACCTGCCCGGGAAGTGCAGGGCGGAAAACATGCACCTTGAACTCGGTGGTTTCATCCAGCCACTGCAAACGCATGCGCTTGAGTGTGTGTTGCTTTCCAGAGCCGGTTCTGGAAAACAAGGCGAACGCTATATCGGAAACCCACCCCTCACCTCGGCACATCCATTCATGGAACTGCACCCCGCCGGCAATGCGGGCCCGTTGCCAAACGGAGGTGCTGGTGCTGGCCTGTTGATGAAAAATATCGACCTTCGAGTCCGGGATGCCTTGGCTGATCAACTGCGGATAAATTTCGACATAGTAATCACTGGCAATAATGATCTTGTCGAAATCCAGTTGTGCCAATTCGCCAGGCGCATAAACGGGTTTGCCAAACAGGCGCTGGCCCTGTTTCTGCGAACTGTTGTCGACAAAGCCCAGCACCCGGAAGCGCCCGCGACAACTCTTGTAGAAATTAACGCCGCCGGAGCCCGCTCCAAAAATCAGGATGCGCGCTTTCTTGTTTGACCACACAGGCATGCTTCACCTAATTGAACAACGACCGTCGAGAGAGTAGACGTGCGCGTAGTGTGCAAAGGCCCATCGCCTTGTCAACCCCGCGCAGGCGCGGGGTGTCAGGGGAAAAAACACCTGTTGTTGATGTCTTGGTGCTGCCATCGCAAACAATTCCTTAATTCTTGAGCTGCGTCATAAGCTCGGCGAACTGTGCTTCGGTCAGGTAGTCCGAGAGCTGCTTGCCTGAATAGTCCGACGCATACAGATCAGCGCCACTTTGGTGCAACAAAATGAATGTCTTGTGGCAGCGGCCAGAGAGGTACGCATCCTTGGCATACATCAGGGGCGTGGTTCCCTTGTGGTTGGCGCGATGTGGGGACGCCCCCTTTTTCAGCAGCCAGCTGACGACCTCGTAAGCGCCGGCATAGCTGGCAACGATGAGGGGCGTCCAGCCTTTCTCGTTGGCGTCGTCATAGCCGGCAATGTTTCGCTCCAGTCTGATGACAGTTTCTAGGTCCCCTCGCTCACAGGCTTCGAGCATTGCGGGTAGCCGGTCGAAGAACAGGCGAACATCGAAATCGATGCTGGCGATATCGACATAGTCATCGGTTTGCTGAACGACGGTTCCCGGTTTGCGCGTCGATTTGCTGGCCAGAATACTGGCCGAAGCCACGGGCGTCCCTTGCCACTTGAGCAATTGATACTCTCGGAAGCTGAACGCCCTGATTTTATTGACGCATTCCCACGCAGTTCCTACCGGGGCTATGCCGAGTTCGGCGTAGTTGATGGCGTTTTTTGAAAAATAACTCGACCCTTCCGCCGCTTGGGCTTGCGCGTCAACGGGGCCGCTGACCAGTTGAAGGAACCAGTGCTCCAGCAATTGGCCAGCCTGCTGGTTGAACGCAAAGTAAAGGTCTCGGCACGTCCACCATTGCGGCACGGTAAACACCTGTTGGGCCACGACATCACCAGTATCGATACCGGCTTCGACATAGTGCAAAGTCACGCCTGCTTCTTGCTTGCCATGGAGCAAGGGCCAAACGGAGGTAAACATGCCCTTGTAGGCAGGAAGCTGTGAGAAATGGATGTTGAACAGATTGGGTGTCGAGAACCGTGAAGGCACCACCAGTTGATCGAACTCCAGCGAAAGGAAGGCGCAGCGGGTGGTTTTGTAGGCGTCGTCGAGGCTGATTTCCTGGACACCATAACGCTCTGCGGCAGCACGAAGAGAGCGTTGCCAAGTATCGACACCGCTGTCATTGCGGTTGCACACCACTGCCAGTGCCTGTGCAGGGAAATGCTTGAGTGCCAATTCCAGGCCGTGCACGGCGATGTTGTTTTTCCCGGCGATGATGATCAATGTCTGCTTTCTCCCAGCCTGTGGCGCAAAGGTAAATACTGACGATGAGCCGTTGCGCTGTCCATCTGTCGCGGGTTCTTGGGGCAGGAACGCTGCCAACTTTTTTCATGCCCCGGTTTCATTTAATTGCCGTTGCGCCGATAAGGCTTTCAGGGAGTCGCCGTGGCGTTGAGCGAGTGAGTGCATCATGCAGAACTGTGTAAAAAACCTGATGGAGCAGGGTGCCCATCTGTTTGGGGAAATCCTGGATGTCGAGCAGACTCAAGCGCTTTATCGCGCCATGGTCGCTGCCCGCGCGTTCGACGGGAGCCTGTTCATGGATGAGTCGGAGTACCTGGCCCAGGAAAACCACTTCAACGCCAATCCCACCAAAGCCTTCAACTTTCTCAATGGCTTCGACGAACAGTTGCAATTCATTGAGCAGGATTCTCGATTGAAAGACGTCCTCAACACGCTGCTCGGCGATGATTATGAGGTGGTGATCAGAAAGGCGGTATGCGGCGTGCCGGACTCTTGGCTGCCGGGCTGGATCCGCGAGCGCATTCGCGATGTGAACGTGGCCAACCTGGGGCCGTACATCAAGAGACCTTTTCGCGACATCACATATTTTCGCGGGATCGACTTCCATCAAGACATCATCGACTGGCCTCAGGGGCGGGTCGAGCTTGATCCGTCAACCTTCCTGACGCTGTACGTCTACCTGCACGACGTCACCGAGCACGACTCGCCGCTGCACCTGATACCCGGCTCACACCGCTTCGGCGCGACACTGTTCCCTCATCGTCTGGAACCGTTGGGTGGCAATGACTGGGCGTATGCCGACGATAACGGTAACACGCTCCATTGCAAGGATCACACCTTGCTGGGCGGCCCCGGTTATGTCGGTCTGTGGCACAACTGCACGCTGCACGGTACACGCCCCGTGGCTCACGAGTCCGAGCAGTTCCGGCTGTCGCTGCGGTACCTGCTGGGCAAGTCGAATAGCAACCGTTCGACGACCGGCATCGACGAAATCAATTGCACCGTACAGGGTGATCTAAAGCCGGTGCGTACTCGCCGGGACCTGGACGAAAGAGGGGCCGCCAGGATGCGCGGCAATATCATCAATGCCAATAGCTGAGGCCAGCGTACCGAGGATTGAACTCCTTGCGGGTCAACCGCTGCACATCAACACGTTGTCGACAGGCTGCAAGGGAATGCGCAAGTTCGTGAGCAAACCTTTATGAAAATCCAGTTCCTGCAGTTGCAGACCCACGGCGATGATCGCGGCTCGTTGATTGCGCTTGAAGAGGGCAAGAATATCCCCTTCGCAGTCAAGCGCGTCTACTATATGTTCGACACCCGCGAAGGGGTCCGTCGCGGTTTCCATGCCCACAAGTCCTTGAAGCAGGTGGCGATTGCCGTGCGCGGCTCATGCCGTTTCATGCTGGACGACGGCAGGGAAAAAATTGATATACGCCTGGATCATCCTCAGCAGGGCTTGTTGATCGAGTCATTCATCTGGCGGGAAATGTACGATTTCTCCCCGGACTGCGTATTGATGGTGTTGGCTGACAGTCTTTACGACGAGGCCGATTACGTCAGGAACTACGAAACTTTTCAGCAGATGGTGCAGACACTCGCTCCACATCCTGTGCTGGCTCTTTCCCCGCAATGAGAGGCGTGTCGATGCACATCCCGTTTCTTGACTTGAAATCAGTCAACCACGAATACGCCGATGAACTGAAAGCCGCCTGCACACGGGTCATTGATTCGGGTTGGTACATCGGTGGCGCTGAACTTGCGGCATTCGAAACAGCGTTTGCTCAATATTGCGGCGTCCCCTTCGCGGTGGGCACCGGAAACGGTCTGGATGCACTGGTGTTGGTGCTTCGGGCCTGGAAGCAACAGGGCAGACTCAAGGCGGGAGACGAGGTGATTGTCCCCTCCAACACTTTTATCGCGACCGTTTCGGCGGTCATGGAAGTGGGGCTCACGCCTGTACTGGTTGATGTTGATCCGGCCACTCACAATCTCGATTGTGCAGCGGTCGAGGCCGCAATCAGTCCCGCAACGCGCGTGCTGCTACCTGTCCATCTCTACGGCCAGCTGGCGGCCATGCCACAGCTGATGGCAATTGCCGAACGCCATGATCTGTTGGTGCTGGAAGATTGCGCCCAGGCCCACGGTGCCTGCCTGCACGGGCGCAGGGCTGGCAGTTGGGGGCATGCTGCGGCGTTCAGCTTCTATCCGGGGAAGAACCTCGGCGCACTGGGGGATGGCGGCGCGGTCGTCACGAATGACAGTGAGCTGGCCCAGGCGGTAAGAGCGTTGGGCAACTACGGTTCTAAAATAAAGTATCAGCATGATTTTCCAGGCGTGAACAGCCGGCTGGACGAAATCCAGGCGGCCATGCTGTCAGTCAAGCTTTCGCGTCTGGACGCCGATACTGAGCGCCGTCGACGTGTGGCCGAGCGCTATCTGAGTCAGGTCGATAATGCCTGGATTAGCCTGCCTCACGCGCCTGAACGCGATGCGCACGTGTGGCATCTATTCGTGGTCGAGTGCCCAATGCGCGATGCCTTGAAAGAACACTTGGCGCAGCGCGGTATTCAGACGGGCATCCACTATCCTCTGGCGATTCCTGATCACCCGCCCTACCGGCAACTGAGTTTGAGCCCTGCCATGGCTGCCGCCAAACTGCATGAGCGAATTTTGTCGCTGCCGCTTTACCCGACGCTGGGTGATGAGGCACAGGAGTACGTCATTGCGGCCCTCAACTCATTCACTTCAGGAAACAAGGCCCCTCAAGGATGAATACTCCCCACTTCGCACAAGTGGCTTTTTTTGTACACGCCGCCGATATGTTCAATCACTACCAGCCTGTATGGCGTCTGTTGGGTGCTGATGCGTTTGACATCGTGCTTCACGGCAGCGAGCTTGAGCGCTCTGACAGCCGGGCGCTGGCGGGTCAGGCAGGGTATCGCTGCTTTGACAGCGAGGCGGTCATCGCAGCAGGGCAGTGTTACGACATCGTGGTCTCCAATCACAGCATGTATGACCACGGGGATCGTCCCATCATTCACGTGCTGGGCCATCGTCGGGTGCGCTTCATGTACGCCTTGGGCAAGGCCCGGCACAACTTTTCCAGCTGGAACAGCCATTACGATCTGATCCTGTGCTTCGGGCCGTGGCAGGCCGAGCGTTTGAAGGCTTGCTGCGATGCAGTGACCTTTCAGATGGGCTACCCGCGTTACGACGAGTACTTTCGCGAGCCTTCGCTGATCGGCGCCAATCCGCCGGGCGTGACCCTGGATCCTGTGAAGAAAACCGTCCTGTGGTTGCCCACCTGGCTGGAGCTGTCTTCGATCAGTCGTTTCGCCGATGCCATGGCCGCGCTGTGTGCCGACTACAACGTCATCGTCAAGACCCATCCGCTTTCTGTCGAAGCCGAGCCTGATGTGTTGGCGATGCTGGATCAGTATCCCTTCACGGCGGTGATCACCGCGGTCTACGACAATCTGGCGTTGTTTCGCTGTGCGGACTACGTGGTGTCCGATTACGGTGGAACGGCATTCGGCGCGCTGTATCTGGACAAGAACCTGCTGCTGTTGAATGTGCCGGGGGCTGAGTCCGATTCTCTGACGGGTGAGGATTCTCCCGATATCCTGCTGCGTGAAGAGATCACCAACGTTGACGTGCAAGCGCGCTGGGGTCTGCCCACCCTGCTGGCCGATAAGGTGCTGTGGGCCGCGCAGGCCAAGGTTCGGCAGGGCCTGCGCAATCGGTATTTCGTCAACAGCTATGGGTTTTCCGCCGAGATGGCGGTCATGGCGCTGTGCAACATCGAAACGTTACTCAAGCAAGGATAGAAAGCATGGTCATCTGGTTGGTCGGCCTGTCCGGGGCCGGGAAAACCACCATCGGACGGGCGCTGTATGCCAGCCTGAAGCAGGAGCGACCGAACACCGTGTTCGTCGATGGAGATGAGGTGCGCGCGCTGTTTCGACACGATCAGCGGCCTGATGCCTACACCGTCGCCGGGCGGCGCATCAATGCCGAGCGCATTCAGGCGTTGTGCGGCTGGCTCGACGGTCAGGGGATTGATGTCGTGTGCTGCATCCTGTCGATGTTTCAGGACATCAGTGACGATAATCGCCAGCGGTTTTCCGGTTATCGCGAAGTGTTTGTCGATGTTGCGCTCGACACCTTGATCGAGCGTGATGACAAGGGTCTCTACCAGTCAGCCTTGCGCGGCGAGCGTGAGCATGTGGTGGGCATCGACATCGAGTACCGGCCTCCAGTCGCTCCAGATCTGACCCTGCGCAACAGTCAGCGGCCGCAAGACTTGGCAGATTACGTCGCGCAGATCCGGCACATCAGCGGGTACCCGTCGTGACGATCAACTATTCCTACAGTGAAGGTGATCTGCTGCGCGACCCGCAGACGTATCGCTATGCCAGCTTCCAGGGCGAGCCGTTTGTCGATGCCTGGCAGGCGTCGCGCCAGGCCGCATGCAACGCGTTGCCCGCACCCAGGCTGCTGGCGTTGCGCGCCATGCCCGAGTGCGATTGCACCGACAGCGCGGCGTGGCTTGCGCAGCTGTGCCTGAGTTTGCGTACGGCCGCTGTAGATGAGTCAGCTCAGTACTGGCTGCCACGTTTGCTCAAGAAGTTCGAGGTGAGCAAGCGCCTGTATGCCGGGTACGAACGCGCCGCACCGCACCGAGCGCTGCCGGGCAGTGATTTTCTGGCGCTGCGTCCTTACCTGTTGCTGGCTGAAGCGATGGTCCATGGCTGGCGAGCGCAACGGGCCGGTTATTACCTCAGCGGCCTGCTCAAGATCACCGATACCCTCATCTCGCAACAGGCCCGTCTGTTGAATGATGAAGCGGCTTACATGGCCTGGATTCTGGAACAGGAACAGCAATTGATTGCGGAGCTGAGGCCATGAGTTCGCCCAGACTGATGCTGTTGTGCGCGCGGACCGCCCGTTCGGTTGCCTACTTGCAAGCCCTGCACGCCGCAGGGATCGTGCCCGATAAGGTGCTGGTCTACGGCCAGCCGGGCAGCCGCCTGAACATCGACCGGCAATGGCAGGGCGTGACGGTCGATGGTCTGTTTCTGCCTGATCTGCGCGAAGACGTCACGACGTGCCTGGCGCGCCTGGGTTGGGGGCATGAAGTCTGCGCCGCTGACGCCCTGGACGATCCCGCGCTGCTGGGGAGGGTGGAACGGGCTGCGGCGAACCTGCTCGTGTACTCGGGTTATGGCGGCCAGCTTGTGCCCCCGGTGCTGCTTGAGTGTTGCCCGGTGCTGCATGTCCATAGCGGATGGCTGCCGGATTACCGTGGCAGCACGACCCTCTACTATCAGATTCTCGAACAGCGCCAGTGCGCTGCCAGCGCCTTGCTGCTGAACGAAACCATCGACACCGGCCCGGTGCTGGCGCGCAAGGTGTACCCGCTGCCGCCTGCCGGGCTGGACGTCGACTACGTGTACGACAACGCCATCCGCGCCGACCTGCTGGTGGACGTCCTGAGCGCCTGGCGTCTGGATCCGGCGGGTCTGACCCCGCTGACGGCGCCGGAGCTGGATCACGAAAGCCCACCTTATTTCATCATTCACCCGGTGCTCAAACACTTGGCGTTGCTGGCGGTGGATCAGCAGGAACCAGGACCATGACGACGACCCGCGACAGTGTGCAGTTCGGCACCAAATCCGAAACGCTCAAGCGCCTGCAACCGCGGGTTCGTCACTCGCAAATCCTGCCGTTGCATTTCTTCACCGCCAGTGACTGGCAAACCGATCGCGCGTCGGTACTGGGGGCAATCGGACGTCTGGAGCACGACGGCAGTGTCATCGTGCGCAGCAGTGCGAAAGGCGAGGACGGCGCCGCCCTTTCGATGGCCGGTGCATTCACCAGTTGCCTGAATGTCTGCGCTACGGACATGGGTGAACTGAGCGCAGCCATTGAGCAGGTCATCGCCTCGTTTGCCGGGCATCAGGCCGATGGCAATCAGGTGCTGGTCCAGCCGATGCTCACCGACATTCACATGAGCGGCGTGGTCATGACCTATGACCTGGAGCTTGGTGCGCCGTATTACGTGCTCAACTACGACGATGAGAGTGGCCTGACCGATACCATCACCGGTGGTGTCGGCATCCACAAAACCGTGCTGGTCTACCGCGATACCGCGCTTGAGTCCGTGCATTCCGCGCGTATTCAGGCCGTGCTCCAGGCTTGCCGAGAGCTGGAGATGCTGTGTGGGCGCGTGCCGCTGGACATCGAATTTGCCGTCGACCGTCAGCAACAGGTGTATGTGCTGCAAGTGCGGCGCATCACCTTGAGCAACACTTGGCACCCGGTGACCGAGCGCCGCGTGGCCCGGCAGCTTGAGCATGTGCGCGAGTTTCTGGCCCGCCGCCTGGCACCGCAGCCGCAGCTGTACGGCGAGCGCACGCTGCTTGGCGTCATGCCGGACTGGAATCCTGCAGAAATCATCGGCACGACCCCGCGCCCTCTGGCGGCATCGCTTTACCGCCGGCTGGTCACCGACTCGACCTGGCGTCAGGCGCGCAGCCTGATGGGCTATTACTCGCCGCCCCATCAGGTCCTGATGGTGACGCTGGGCCATCATCCCTACATCGACGTGCGCTGCAGTTTCAACTCTTTCCTGCCCCGAGGGCTAGCGCCGGCACTCTGCGAGAAGCTGGTCAACGCCTGGCTGGACAGGCTGCAGAGCAATCCGCAATGGCACGACAAGGTGGAGTTCGAGATCGTCCCCACGTGCCTGGATTTCACCTTCGACGCTGACGTGGCCGCGCGTTACCCAGGGGTTCTGACCCCGGACGAATGCGCTCAATACCGCCTTGCGCTCAACGAACTGACCCGTCGCGCCATCACCGGAGAAGGAGCCGGGGCGCTGGACCGGGCGCTGGCCAAGGTGCGCGAGCGGGAACGTGAGCAGCAGCGCTGTGTTGACGATGAGCACGCGAGCCTTGAAAACGTGGAGCGCCTTCTTAATGAATGCCTTTATCAAGGCACGCTGCAGTTCGCTGTGGTGGCGCGTCATGGTTTCATCGCCGAGGCGTTATTGCGCTCGGCGAGTCGGCGCGGAGCCCTCAGTCCTGAACGCCTGCATGCCTGGAAACAGTCCATCGAGACCGTTACCACTGAGCTCACCAGCCGATACGCCGCAGCCTGCGTCGACAGCGCATTGTTGCCAGGCTTCCTGGCGAGTTTCGGTCATTTGCGCCCTGGCACCTACGAGATCACCTCGCTGCGCTATGACGAGCGCCACGACCTGTTCGCGGTCGAGCCCCTGCAGCCTGTCGAGCCGGACCTGCAGGCATCGCCCTTCGAGCTACGCGCCGATGAACGGCACGCCCTGCAAGCGCTGCTGGACGAACAGGGCTGGTTGTTGTCGCCTCAAGGGTTGCTGGACTATGCAAGCCAGGCCATTGAAGCCCGTGAGTACGCCAAGCTGATTTTCACCCGCGACCTTTCCGACGCGCTCAAGCAACTGGTGGCGTGGGGCGGCCGGGTCGGGCTGGCGAGGGAAGACCCGTCCTTTCTGACCGTCGAAGGGCTGCTGGACACGCTCAGTGTTCCGTTGATGGACGATCTGGACCGCATTCTGCTTGACCGGGCCAATCAGGCGCGCAACAGCTATGAACAAGGCTTGATGCTCAAGCTGGGTCACCTGATCGGCGACATCGGCGACATTGTCGTGGTGCCGCTGCATCGCAGCCTGCCCAACTTCGTCACCCAGAAACACATCGAAGCCCCAGGCGTGCAATTGCAGCAGGATTCTCCGGCTTCGACCTCGCTGCAGGGCAAGATCGTCTGCATTGAAAACGCCGACCCCGGCTACGACTGGGTCTTCACCCGAGGCATTGCGGGGCTGGTCACTCAATATGGCGGCGCCAACTCGCACATGGCGATACGCTGTGCCGAGTTCGGTATTCCTGCGGCTATTGGCTGTGGCGAGCAACTGTTCAACCGACTCATACGCAGCCCGCGCATTGCGCTCGACTGCCGCGACCGAACCTTGCGCCCGGTGTAGGCACTCATGAAAAAAATCGGCATCACCTTGCGCCATTCATCGCCCCCCAACTACCACGAGCCCCGTGACAGTCTGGCGCGGGACTGGTATCGGCTCTTCGCCGAGTTGGGCGCGGAGAACCGCTGGCTGCTGCTGCCCAATCTGGGTGAGCAGACCGTGGCCTACGCTCGCTCCCATGGCGTCGAAGCGGTTATTTTCAGTGGGGGGGATGACCTTGGCAGTGATCCGCTTCGTGACGTCGGCGAGCAGGCGTTGCTCGCCCATTGCGTTGCCCAGGACTGGCCGGTGCTGGGGGTCTGTCGTGGGTTGCAGTTGATTCAAGTGTTCTTTGGCGGGCAACTGATTGAAGCCGACCGCAACCTGCACGTCGGCCAGCGGCATCGGATCATTCCCGCCCCCGAGAGCCTGGTGTTGCCCTGGCACGATGATCGGCAGCCCCGCGTGGTCAATTCGTTCCACGGCAATCGCCTGGCCGACCCCGTGCCTTGGCCCTTGCGGGTTTGGGCCCGTGACCAGCAGGGGGCCTGTGAAGCGCTGGTGCATGACAGCGCTAGAATCGCCGGGGTCATGTGGCACCCCGAGCGCGAAGCCTCCCTTGGCGAGCCCGACCGGCAACTGTGCCGCTGGCTCTTTGAGTAAACCGACATGAAAGCTATTATTCTCGCGGCCGGACGCGGCTCCCGCCTGGGCAGCATCACCGCTGAACAGCCTAAACCGCTGACCGTGCTGGCCGGCAAGCCACTGCTGCAGTGGCAGATCGCAGCGTTGCAAAGCGCAGGCGTAGAGGCCGTGCATCTGGTCAGCGGTTATTGCAGCCAGGCCCTGGAGCCCTACGGCGACAGTCGTCTGTTCAACCCCCACTGGGCCACCAGCAACATGGTTCGCAGCCTGTTGCGGGCCGATGAGCTGTTGTCTGTCGAGCCGATGCTGATCTGCTACGGCGACATCGTCTATCGACCGGACATCATCCAGAGCTTGATGAGTTGTCCGGCACCGCTGGCTATCACCTATGATCGCGACTGGTGGTCGCTATGGTCGGCGCGTTTCGAGGACCCGCTCAGTGATGCCGAAAGCTTTCGTCAGGCCGATGGTCAGTTGCTCTCGATTGGCGAAAAAGTCAGTGATCTCCAGCAGATCGAAGGCCAGTACATGGGGCTGCTTAAGTTCACGCCCCAAGGCTGGCAGCAAGTGCGAAGCCTGATGGCCACCCTGAGCCCGGAGCAGATCGACAGACTGGACATGACCAGCCTGCTGCGTCGCCTGCTGGATCAGGGCACTGCCATTGCCACGGTGGCGATCTCAGGCGGCTGGGTAGAGGTGGATAACCCTTCGGATATCGCGCTCTACGAGCGGCGGGTGGCTGAGCCAGGCTGGAGCCATGACTGGCAGTGAGGCCTGCAATCAGGCC
>CAURWS010000046.1:0-12397 GCA_963528485.1 uncultured Pseudomonas sp.
GTCGCGGCCTTGTCCGTAACCGCCGCCCACGCGCTCCCCGTCCAGCGTTTTGGGGTGTTTGCGTTACCGGTGGTGTCGATCCAGAGGTTCTGCGCCAGCTGATCGGCAGCCGCCGGCGCCGCCGACTGAACGATGACCTTGCCCTTCCCGCCCGCCAGGGTGTTCGCGGCATTGGCCGCGTTCTGCGCAGCGGTCACGTTCTGGTTGGTGGTCGTGAGGCTGTTGTTCAGCCCGGTAATCGCCGTGCCCTGGCTGCTGATGGTGTTCTCGGCAGTCGTGACGCGGCTCGACAAGCTGCTGACCACGGACGAATCGGCCTTGCCGTCCAGCGAGGTTTGCAGCCCAGTGATCTGGTTAGCCTGCGCGGTGTTCACGCCCTCGATGCTGGTGATCTTGGTTTCGGCGGTGGTGACGCGCGCGGCCAAGCCATTTGCCGTCTGCACCGCCTGGCCAACGTTCAGCCAGTAGGTGGTGTTCGGCGGCGGCGTGCTAACCGGCACGTTCTGGATCGCTTGATAGATGATCCCGTCCGCGCCGAGCACGCCCTGCCCGGTCGTGTAGGTCTGGTCCGCCTTGTAAGGCATCGAGTCGGCCAGATCCGCGATCTGGTCAATCTGCGCCTGAAGCTCGCTCTGTACCTCGGCAACGGTGTTGCTGACGTCGGTGATCTGGTCGCCGAGATCGGTGCGGACCTGGTCCAGGCGCTCATTCACGGAGCCTTCGCCATCGCCGCCGATCTTGCCGATTTCCCCCAGCAGCTCCTGCCCCAGCTGGCTTTCCGTGATCTGCCCGGTCAGGTAGTCGAGGATGTCATCGGCATCCGCGCTGGCTTGGCCGTTCACGACGGTTGGAGCGACTGGATACCAAGGACCGATGTTGCCGGTACGGTCGACGAGCCGCGCCCAGAAGAAGAACGACTGCCCGGCGCGCAGGCCCTGCATGGAGTAGTCGGATTGCGGGTAGGCCAAGTCTGCCAGCTTGGTGGCCGTGGCCAGATCAGGGGCTTCGCTGTACCACAGCTCGGTGCGCTGGGTGTCTTCCGCGCCAGGTGGGAATGTCCACTTCAACCCGATGCCAAAGATCAGGCTTTCAGTGGTCAGCGAGGTCACTGCCGGCGGCAGGCCGACCTTGCCGTTCAGCTGGGTCAACTGCGACGAGCGCCAGACCGACGAGATGTCGTAGGCGCTCACCGCGCGAACGCGGGCCAGATACGCGCCCGAGTAAATGCCGGTGATGTCCACGCTGGTGCTGCCAGTGCGCTGGACCCTGATCCAGTTGCCGTTGTCCTTGCGCCACTCGACGTCGTAACCAACAGCGCCGTTCACCGGCGGCCAGGCGATGGTCATGGTCGAAACGGAAATGCCTTGGTCAACTGCCGATGTTGCGGTGATCGTGACGCTCGCCGGCGCCGGTACTACAGTGATCGGAATCACGCTGATTGGGCGTTCTTCCAGGCGCGCGCCGGTGTCGATATACGCGAATTTGCTCGGCTCATATTGCAGAGCAGAGATTTCATAGTCGCCCTCGGCGGTTCGCTTGGTGCTGAGCACCCGATAGAGCGGAATCGCCAGATCGTCAGCATCGAGCGCCCACTGAAGTTGTGGGGTGGGAGTTTCGCTGTAGGCCGTAGTCACGGTCACCGCGCGCCCGGCAGCGGCCTGCACCGTGCGGCCTTCAGCCTTGCCGCTCGGCAGGTTGATGATCAGACGGTCACCGGCTTTTGCCATCGTGTCACGGTCGAGCGTCACGACGCGACCGGCTGCAGCGGATATACGGCCGCCAATCTCCCGGCCAGCCAGCAGCGAGTCCGCGATCGGGATGATGTAGCCCGGCAGAGGGATAGCACCCTCCATGCCGGTCTTGAAGCTGACGGTACGGTCTTGGTTGTTGCTCATCACAGCCCATTTGCCACGGCGCTGCGCTTCAGACGCGCGGGTACAGCCAATCGCACTGATCTCGACCGGAGTGTCCCCGAATCGACGCTGTAAGGCCAAATCCGAAAAGGCCGTCACGTCGGTGTCGTAGTTGTTCGCGGGATTGTCGTAGCTGACGATCGCCCGCGTGTAACGGGTCTTCGCCGAGGCGCTGCCGTAATCGAACGTCCCGTCGATCACGTTTGAGCGGGTGAACACGTAATCAAAATCCTGCGCGCGCGGCATATCGGCTTGCATGATCAATTGGCCTTGGGCCCAGTAGGTCATGCCTCGATAGATTGCGGATATGTCGCGCAGCAGTGTCCAGGCTTCAGCCTTGCCCTGCAGGTTCATGTCGCACAGGAAGCGCGGCTCCTGGCCGCCGATGCCGTTGGGCACCAGTTGGTCGCAGTACTGCGCAATCCGATACAGCTCCCATTTGTCGACCATGAACGACTTGATACGCTTGCCCAGGCCAAAACGGTCCACGGTGCAGATGCCGAACGTGATCCATGCAGGGTTGTTGGTCCAGGCCTGCTTGAAGGTGCCGTCCCATACCCCGCTGTAAGTGCGCGCGACCGGGTCATAGTTGCTCGGCACCTGCCACTTGCGGGCGTTGCACTTAACCGTGACCGCCGGAATGTTGCTGAACTGCTCGGCATCGAACTCGACAAACAAGAGCGCTGTGTTCGGGTAGCGCAGTTTCTCGTCGATGACCTCGGTCAGGCCCGCGATGATCATCGTGTCCGCGATCTTGTTGGTGTTCTGGTTTGGCGTCAGACGGCGAACGCGGATCTGCCAACCGGAGGTGGCCGCAGGCAAGTCGATACGGCGCGAGCGCTCATAGCGTGTGGTGGTCTTGCCGTCGACGGCTTCGTTGAGCACCTGCTGATAGGCCCCACCATCGGTGGCCACATCGATTGCGTACTCGATGCGGTACCCGCCCACATTGCCATTGTCGTCCTGCTGCTGGAGCACAGGCCAAGCCAGGCGGACACGCACGGCCGACAGTTGGGTATTGGTGACGGACCGCACCCACGGGCTGTCGCTGCGCAACTCGACGTTGACGGTGGTCTCGTTCTCGACCGACGGGATGCCGGGGATGTAGTCCTGTTCCACCGAACCCGAACGCCACTCCCACTTCACGTTTGGGAAGTTGACGTTACCACTAGCGTCGTTGAGCGGCGTGTTGTCCAGGTAGATATCCGCCGCCGTCGGGACGCCGTCAAATTCACCCTCGCCCACCGCGATCAGGATCTTGGCCAAGTTGGTAGAGCGCAGGCTGTCGGCGGCCTCGATCGGCGATTTTGGCTTGCTTTCCCCGCCCTTCGAGCCGTGGATATCCAGGTGATCAACTACGCCCATGCTTTTCTCCAGGCACAAAAAAACCGCCAACTGGCGGCCGGGTGTTTCAGTTCAAGGTCAGGCTTTGTCTTCGGCAACGATGGAAGCGGAAATGATCGCCCCACCCCATCGGCGATTGCCAACGCAGATCGGTACGGGGTTACCGCTGGCTGTCGTGTTTTTCGCAGAGCCGAATGCATACGATGGCGCGTTTTCTGGGGCTGAGCTCTGACTAAGTCCATTCGCCTGCGGGCTTACCATCTGCATGACGCCCCCGATCGCAAGCGAAGCACAGAGTGATGCAGCAATTCCCCAGCCGCCAGCACCACCAGCAAAGGCGGCGCCAACACCACCTGACGCTACCGAGGCAGCAACAACCAATGCCACGCCTAATACTGTCTGCAGAATCCCAGCGCGCTTGCCCCCGTTGATGACTGGGACAATACGCACCTCTCGGGTGCCAGCGCGAGCGAACTCTGATGGCCCAACGTTTTTGCGATTTCTGAAGATAGCGAACATCATCCCTTTTGCATCGAGCCTCTTAACTTCGGCCTCGAATCCTTCCAAAGTCGCCCTTAATGCTTGGAAGATTTCCCATGTCGAACCCGATTCGATCAGGCGTAAATGGTCACGTCCGAACTTTTTAGCCATCGAGCCGGACAGTTTAATCAGGGTCATTGAACAGTTTGTTGAAAGCCGCTGGGACACAGTTTTTCTCCAAATGAAAAACCGCCCGTAGGCGGTTCAAAGACAACTCTTAACGGCATCGACTCGTTTGTTTTTGCGCCAGTCCATCAATCCTGACTGAAAATAGACCTTCGCCAGCGAGCCATTACCATCTTTCACGAAGTCGGCAAACTCGACTTGTCCGGAAGTAACTACCGTCTTCCCTCCGCCAGAAAGTGGCTGCAGAGATACATCGTAATGAGCTCCAGCCAGCGACTGATTCTGCCACGCCTCAAATACGCACTCGGATAATGCGCTCAGTTCCTTATTACTTTTCAGCGATACAGATGGCCCTGCGGCACGCTTTTCATTCATTGAGGCGCAGCCGACAAGAGCCAAAGTCAGCGCCAAACCGAGAGCAATACGCATGATGATCCCTCATTAATAAAACCCGGAGGGTATCACCGTGCATCCCGGTGGCGAAGTATTAGGCGGGTGCGGTCGTGCCAAGGTCCGCCGAACACGATGATCTCCGATGGCCTGCCGTACAGGTGGTGAAGCAGGAAAGGCCCGGCCCCGTGAACCTCAGTTGACTCGTCGGGCAACGCAGGATCGGTGCCAAGGTAGATTCCGGCGTGGTTCGGGTGCTTGGTGCGCCCTACTTCCATCACGATCATATCGCCCCGCTGCGGGGTGCCCACCCGCTGGAAGCCCGCCGCCTCAAAGGCCTGCTCGTACAGGCTTGGGCCTTCCTCCTGCTCCCACCACCCGTCCTCACGCTTGAAAGCTTCGAACTCCAGGCCCCACTCGCGTTTGTACCAGTCCGCGCAGACCTGCCAGCAGTCCCAAGCGCCGTGCACGAAAGGGCGGCCCAGCAGCGGCGTGCTGCCAGTGGGCACGATGGTGCGCAAATCGCCTTCCGGCCAACTCAGGATGTGCCAAGGCAGTTCGGTCGCCTCACACATGGCCAGGTCGCGCGGCGACGGCCGACTGGTGGCGTCAGGGTGCGAATGAACGATGCCGATCACCTCGCCCAGGTCTTCGGCGGCGGCGTACTCCTCCGGCGCAATCCGGAACTCTTCTTTGGGGTCGGTGGCGGTGTTCGCGCACGGGATGTATTGCTGCTTGCGACCAATGCTGATAAGCAGCCCGCAACACTCGCGCGGATACTCGGCGGCCGCGTGCGCCTCCACCGCCTTGAGGATGTGCTTCAGCATGGTCAACTCCGGGCGATGAGCGAGACGGCGGGGAAGCCCCCGAAATTGTTCTGGTTGCCAGAACCAAACCGGACGACGCAACCAGTGCCCAGGCAACCATTGCACTGATCCTTTTCCGGGTCATCGGTAGGGTTGCCGTCGATATCGTAGTAACGGCCAGTGTATTGGCAGTCCGGGCCTCGATACCCTCCCGTCAGCGCCCAATGGCAAAGCGTGGTCATCTGCCGGCCGATCGACTCGCCGCCGACATCGCCGGGGCTGGCCAACTCCCACGTAACGCTCGAGCCGTTTTCAGAGGTCTTCTGGTCCAGATACCAGACCTCGATCGATTCCTGAGTTGGGTCGGCATCAGGATTTCCGGCTGGGAAGTTCTCGGCGTCGAGATAGGTGCCCAGCGTGTGGTGCATGGTCATCTTGAACTCCAGCAGATCCTCGAAGGCCAGGCACAGCGCGGTGATCCGTCCGTTCACATTGCCTACCGAAAGCGTCGGACGCACGGCGGTGCCGTCACCAGTCGCCTGAATCCCATCGATCTGCATCGGCCAGGCACCGTACTCGTTGCCCTGCCACCAGATGGACTTGGCTGGCAGTTGATCGGCATCAGCGCCAGCGGCTATCAGTTCGGCGGCTGTATGGGGGATGGCATGCCCGTGAAAGCGAAGCACGTCGGCCCCGTAGTCGCTGCCGTCCAGTTCGAACAGCAACACCTCACTACCAGGCTCAAGCTCCTGAAGATTTTGAATCAGCGGCATATCAGACCTATGGGAGGTAAGACTGGGTGAACGTGGTTGTCAGCGTGTACCACCCCGCGCCGTTCGGCGAGATGGCAGGTGCTGACGCGCGATAGAAGCTGAGTTCGCCAAGTGGTGGCGTCCAGAAAAACGATTTGAACCCCGCGTGATGATCAAGGAAAGCTTTGATCTCCAAGGCCACCGCCTCACGCACTACGAAGCTCAGAGGCCAGACCTCGACCTTGTTGTTGGGCCCGTCGCCGACCACTTGCTCGTAACCATTCCCAAACTTGCTGGACCGGGTGCGATATTCGGGCGTGCTGGTGACGCCCAGCCGCTCACACCAGGTGAATGTTTCAACGGCCATTGATCACTCTCCAAATTGCGCCACCTGGCCGAAGCTCTTCCGCGATCGCCTGCTGTGCGCCGCGCTTAGCGGTATCGGCGTATGCCTGACCTACAGCCTTCAGGTTCTGGTCAGATGCATCGCTTCCACCACCATCGACCGTGAAGTTCTGCTGAATGACGATTCCGCCGCCGGCTGTTGCCGGTGATGAAGAGGCCCCACCAGCGGACAGTCCAACATAGCCGCCATCGGCATATCCGGGTTTGCCGGATTTGTTCAAGCGCTCCAGGTACTGACGCATACCCGGCTGTTGGACGACTTCCTTGCGGATGACGACCTCGCCGCCGTGCACCACACCCATCGGCTCGTATTTCCCGCCATCGCCGGTGTAACCACCGTCCCAGTGTTGAGCGGAAAGCCAGCTTTGGTACGCGGCGCCGCTGTAGCCCGCCTGCGTCGAGCCCGCAGAACCACCGCCGAACAGAGCCCCTGCTGCAGTTGTGGCCACGCCCAGCAGAGCGCTACCGGCAGAGGCCGATGCCTGCCGAGCGGCGATCCGTGCAAGATCAGCCAGCACCGATTTCGTGAAGTCGGCAATCGAAGCTTTACCGGTGGTGGTGAAGCTGACCACTGAATCCTCAAGCCCGCTGAACACGCCTGAAAACAGGCTCTTCGTCTGGCCCGCTACGTCCTTCGCGCTTTGCAGATAGTCCTGATATGCAGCTGAAGCTCCCAGAGTCCAATCAGCCTGCGCCTTGTCGACATCGACGTAATACTGCCGCTGCATCGCAAGGCGCTGGTCCAACGCCCCCTTCAGTGCCGCCGTCTCCTTGTCATAGAGCTCGGTGCTGAACTGATCCTTGTTGCTCTTGTTGTAGTCCGAGGTCAGCTTGTCGAGTTGTGACTGATACGACTGCTGAATGCTTCGCTGTTCCTGCAGACGTTGCCGCTGAACATCGCCCAGGCCCAAACCGGCCAGGTTGTTGTCCAGGCCCTGCTTCGCGCTGGCGAGCTGGCTTTGCAGGTTTTCGTCGAAGGCCGCCAGCTTACGGCGAGTGTCGAGTGCCTTCTCCGAAAGGGTATTCTGAGTTTCCAGCGCCGCATTGCGTTTCAGCTGCGCGGTGATCAGATCCTGACTGGCCAGTAGCGACTTCTGGTCAGCTGTCAGGGTCTTCTTGGTCTTGATGTCGGCGAGCTGCTGTTCCCACTCGACCAGCTTTTTCGCATTGGCGCCCAGCGTCTGGCTCGCAGCATTCTGATCGCCGATCAGCGCGCCCTGCTGCTGGAGCGCCGCATACTGCTGCCGTGCCGCATCAAGCGCCTTTGTGCCCGCGTCCTCGCGGTACTGCGGCGTCTTCTTGACCGCCGGGTCCTTGTATTTTTCGTTGATCGCGGCAATGTCTTTCGCCTGCTGATCGGCGGAGATCAACTGAGAACTGTCGCCGGTCTTCTTCGCCCGGGCGATGTTCCGCTCGACCAACAGCCGGTAATCGGCGATCTCACGCGCACGCTTGTCCGCGTTGCTCTCCGTTTCCTTGCGGAGCTTGTCCAGCTTCAGCTGATCGTCGAGCGCCTGCTGTTGTTGCTGCTGAGCGAAGCCTTTGGCGGCGTTTCGCCGGTCCTCTTCAGCCTTTAGCACCAGCTTGTCTGTTTTCTCTCGCTCGAGCGCTTCCTTGCGAAAGCTGTCGTCAGGCGTGAGGTTGCTCAGCGGGTCGACCAGTTGGCCTCTGGCATTGCGTTGATTGCGTTTCGCGGCGTTGGCCGCAATGGCATCCAGTTGCTCGTCGAGCTTTTTGATCTGCTGGTCGAGGGTATCTTCACGCCCTACGTTGAGCGCGGCATCCCAGGCCTGCTTCGCGGCGGACTTGACGCCAGCCCACGCCGTTTCCAGCGTGCCGAGGTTGCCCTTGATCGAGGAGGACGTGCGGTTGAGGCCGTCCTCGTAGGCAGCAGTCGCCACCGCTGCCGCTTCCTGCGTCTTGCCCTGCTCCTGCAACGACCGGATGTTCTCGTAGGTCGTCGCGGTCAGGAAATTCATCGACTCGTTGAGCTTCAGGATCGCCCCGACCGGGTCCTTGGCGATCTGCTCGAAATTCTTCACCGTCTCATCAGCGGCGGTGCCGGTAGCCGACTCGAATTTGATCGCCGCTTCCGCGATCGACTCGAAAGCAGTCACCGGGATGCGGGTCGACCCCGCCAATTGGGCCAGCACGCCAGCAGCCTTGCCAACCGTACCGCTCGACTGGGCCACTTGACGCGCCAGATCCGACAGACCGCTCGCGCTGGTGCCGGCCGTATTGCCCGTCATCGCCAGGGCGGTGCTGTAGGCCGTGGCCTCGTCACTGCCCTGCTTGTAGGCCAGCGCCAGCACGGCAGCCGCGGCGGCGGCAACGGTGAATGGGTTGACCAGACCCATGACATAGCCGCCCAGGGCTTTCGCCGCTGGACCGATGCCGCCGAACATGTCCTTGAGCTGGCCACCCTGCTGTAGGAACACGGTCAGAGGTGCCTGACCGCCCTGCAGCGACACCGCGATATCTGTGAACTGAGCAGGTACGCCGCGCAGGGCTGCGTTGTAGGCTTTGACCGACATCGCGCCCTTGGTCATGACGGCGTCGGTCTTGCCAATGGCCTCGCGCTGCTCGTTGAGTTTTTTCAGGTACTCATCGAAGTCAGACTTGTCCAGGCGCCCAGCTGCGCGGTGCTTGCGCAGCTGCTCTTCCATTTTGTCCAGGCGGCCATAGGCACCGATCACGGGATCAATCTGGCCGACCAGTTTATCCAGTTGGCCAGCCTGATATGCCGCTTCCTTGGTGGCCGACTTCAGCGCACGCTGGGCCCGGTCCATGCCTTTTTCAAAGCCGCCGGTGTTGGCCACCAGATCGACCGTCAGTTGGCCGAGCGAATCAACAGCCATAAATCACCCCTTCACACGCTGTAGCAGCGCCAGCAAATCCTGCGGCGTGACGTTCTTTGGCTCGGCGCTGAAACCGCGATCTGGCATGAAGTCAGAAAACTCTGCCTTACCGCCCATGGCGTTGTTGAACACCGTGGCCAACATCGCAAACCCATCCTCGAGGCGCAGGCCCAGATTCAACGGCCCGGTTTGTCGCCGGTACCGCATCCAGTCCATTGCCTCGACGTAGGTCATTCTTTGCTTGGCTTCTGCGATGGTCGAGCCGAGGACGATCGCGAGCTCGTGCCAGAGCTCTTCCTCGGGTTCGATTTTTTTTCGAGCTTGTCCTCCGGGACCTTGTTCACCTCGCCGATGGCAGCCAGCAGTACGATCGCCAGCTCAGCGCAGAGTGGGCCACGACCGGCTTCCGCGCTGCCGACGATGTCATCGACCGAAAACACCGGCACCCCGTCCTTGTTGGTGATGCAGGAAGCAATCCGCTGAGCGGCCAGGTCACCGCCCCGGTCCTGCGCATCCCAGCGCTGGGTCAGCGAAATGAAGGACTCCTGGAGCACGTACACGGTTGCTGTCTGCACCTTCCCGTTGGCGTGCCAGGTGATATCTTTCTTCACCGGCGGCGCGATGAACGCGCCAGCGGCTTGCAACGAAGCAATACTCAGATCCATGGGGCTTCCTTAAGCGGAGGTCTTGGCGATCAGCACGGGCTCGCCCGATACCTGAATGCCAACGGTGGATTTGACGACGTCGCCCAGGCCGAACGTGAACGGGAAGCTGTTCATGTAACCTTCGAAGGTGAGCCAGGTGCGGGTTTCCGGCAGGTCGAAGTCGATTTCGTCCTCAACCACCGCGCGCGCGGTCGCCCCGGTACCAGAGCCGCCGGTGAGCGCAACCGTAGGCGCGCTGGTATAGCCGGTGCCTGGGTTGGTGATGGTGAAACCGGTTACTTTGCCGCCAGAGACCTGCGCGGTAGCAGTAGCGCCCGAGCCACCGCCGCCGGTGATAGCCACGGTCGGTGCCGAGGTGTAGCCAGTACCTGCCGAGTTCAGCACCAGCGCCGCCAGAGCACCCGGCGTGCCAATCAGGGGCTGAATACCTTCCTCGGTGTCGAAGTTGTAACCGTCCGACCAGCCCACAGCCCATTTGAGTTTGGTGCCGGCAGTCTTCAATTGATGAAGGCGCAGATGGACTGGATTTTTCGGGTCGATGTTCAAGCCGAAAGATGCAGAGCCGGGTTCTGCGAGGCCCGCTTCGTATTCGCGGCCCTTCGAAGTGGTGCAAGTCACGTCAACCTGGGCGACTGAGGTGTCGATGCCGTCGAGCGTGGTGAAACAGCCCACGTTGAGCACACTGTTGTCGGCCGGATCAATGGCGAAAAGCTCGGTGCCTTGGACATTAATGGTGTTCTTAGCCAATTCAAAAACTCCCCGATTTCCTGCGAAATCACTGTTTGGCGGGCATAAAAAAACCCGCCGAAGCGGGTCGTTCTTTCAGGTTTTCCGGCTAAGCACTCACCAGCCAGGACACATCGAAACCTTTGCGGTAATTCTTCGTTTCAGCATCGCGCGTGTCGACGCCAAAACCGGTGACATAGGCGTACCGGCCGATTGCTTTGCGCATCGCCGTCACAACGGCATCAGCTGAGGTGGCGGTCTCCGCATAAACATCGATCTGCAGGCCATAGCGATCGGTGTCGGGCTGGCCGTTTATGTAGTTGATCGGCGAACCACTGACCACCTGCCAGACCGCGTACGGCGTGCCCACGTTTTGCGGAGCGTCGCCGTGCGGATAGAGGCGCAAAGGGTTGTCACCGAGCAGCGCTGTCACTGCTGGGCTGGCTTTGCAGACGGCCACGATTGGAGCCATCATCAGTTCACCCCGAGCTTGATCAGTTGGTACTTCGCCGAGCTCAAGAACTCCTTGAACAGGGCCTCACGATTGTTTGCCAGCGCCGGACGCAAAAATGGCTTGGCGCGGTTCTTCTCAGTGCCGAGCTCAACCCACCACCAATAGAACGTGTTGCCACCACCCTGCCCCCGACTGCGCTTGCGAACGCCCACCGACATCACGACGGCGCCGACTTCAACTCCAATCGCCTTGCGCGCAACGATTGCAAGGTTTTTGGGGATGTAGTTCGAGGTTTCGGGATCGTCGATCCGCGCTGCGCGGTCCTTGGCATCCGCGAGAACGATTTCCATCGCATCCTTGGCCGCTGGCGTAACCACCTTTCGGCGCATCTCTTCGGCCAGGCCGCGAAACTTTGCCGAAAGCTCGTCGGCGCCGGTCAGCTTGTATTCGACCCAATCAGCCATCGTTGACGCCCTCGCTTGCCGGAAAGGTCAGGTACTCCTTGCCAGACACCGGGTCACGCAGAATGCCGTGTAAGTTGTAGATCTTGCCGTCATGGCGAGCGCGCATAGTCGCTTCAAACCCGTCACGGTACCGCGTCACGATCCGGCAAGTGACCTCAGACTGGGTGGACTGCGCCGCGATGAACTCGCGCACGCTCAGATCCTTGATGGCGGACCAGACAGTGACGAATTCAACCCAGGTCACCAGCGGCTCGTTGGAAACCGGGTCGTAGGTAGTGACCTTGCGCTCGAAAGTCACGCGGTGCCGCAGATCTCCGGCGCGCATGGTTAATCCTCCACCGGTTTAGAGTCGGCCAGGCTGCGGGATGACCAAAGAAGCGGAACGACGCCCATAGGAAGCACCTCAGCTGCAGTCCCGACCAGCACAGCCTCACGATTGGCGTAGGAATGGCCGATCAGCAGCAGAAGCGCCGCTTTGAAGCTGGCCGGAAAGTCGATCACTTCCACCAGCTCCGGGTTATCGCAATACCAGATAGCCCACGCCAACGCTGACTCTGCGTACAGCGAAATAAGGGCATCCTCGTCCTCATGGTCGACGCGAAGGTGCTGGCGGATCAGCTCGATCGGGAGCAGATCAGCGACAGCAACGGTCATTTTTTACCGCCCTTTTCCGGAGCCTTCGCCTTTTGTGGCTCGGCATCGACGTACTCTGCGAGATCCATCCCCACCAAGGCTTCCGCAATTTCATCGGAAACCGGGCGGCTTTCATGCTGATCGAAATGACCCGCGTGATAGTGCGAGAACTGCCGCAATGCTCGAATAGTTTTCATGGTGAAACCGGGGCAGTTGCCCGCCCCGCTCCTGTCGTTATGCCGCTGGGGTGAATGCGCCTTTGATGATCGCGGTCGGACGGTAGTGGGTCACCGCCAGGCGCTCTTCACACAGGATGGTCAG